>NZ_VHLB01000061.1:0-54178 GCF_006547365.1 Myxococcus sp. AB056
GGTGGGGGGCGGGCGGGGAGGAACTTCGGACGCGCACTCTAGTGGCCTGACGCACCGCCGCACAGAGGTGGTCCGGACCCGCCCTGGCATTGGGGGCATGGCGGCAACTTGTGGCTTCACCCCGCACCGGGAAGGCGCCATCCTTCAGCCCTGAGCCATGCGGGGCAGGGGGCCATGAACCAGGGCGCGGCGCTGTACATCCATCCGGGCGTGAAGGTCCGTCCGTGCGAGTGGGGCTACGGCGTCTTCACGGACGCCTTCATCAAGGCGGGCGACCTCATCGAGGAATGCCACTACCTCAAACTGCCGCGCGCCCTCTCGCAGAACCCCCAGCTCCAGGACTACGTCTTCCTGCTCCAGTGGGCCGCGCACGAGGTGCCCCGGGAGGGGGAATGGGTGGCGCTCGTGCTGGGGTATGGGATGATCTACAACCACGCCCGAGAGCCCAATACGTCCTATCACCGCGAGGCGACCCGGGACGTCTTCTGCTACCACGCGCTGCGGGACATCCACCCCGGCGAGCAGCTCTGTATCAGCTACGGCGAGGACTGGTGGGCGTCCCGGGACCAGGGCGTCCCAGCCTGAGCGCCACCCCCAGGGCTCACGGGGCCTGCACTGGGCGGGGGGCGCCGGCAATCCGCCAGATGGCCCCGCCTGGAACGGTGGGGGCCCCAATTTTTCCCAGCCTCGCGGGCCGGTGTTCCCCCGTATGATGGCCGGGTGACGGGGCGTCGTGACAAGGCAGGGTGGGTTGTCGGAGGGGGGAACGTCGCCTCGGACGAGACGGCGGCACGCGTCTACGGTATGGGCTCGCGGGCCAGGACCCACGTGGGTTTCCAATGACTGGCGGTGGCGCGAGCATGAGCGGCAGGGAGGTAACGGCGATGGCCGAGAGGAACGACTCGATGAGCGACAAGGCCGAGGACCGACGGGATTCGCCCCGGGTCCCCATGCGCCTGAAGGTGCGCCGGGAAGGCAGCTCGGAGGACTTCGAGCAGCATGAGGGAGACCTGTCCCTGGGCGGCTGCGCCTGGCAGGGCTCCGGTTGGGCTCAGGGGACGCGCGTGGAAGTGCGCTTCCGCCTGCCCATCCTTCCCGATGAGGTGGAAGCGAAGGGCGAGGTGCTCCAGGCCGCGCCGGGCGCCAACGGTCCGGCGGCGCGGGTCCGCTTCGTGGACCTGCCGGTGGAGTCCGAGCTGGCCATCGCGCGCCACCTGGATGATGTGCAGAGCGGCACGGCCCGCTCGTAACGGGCCTCAATCCGGCTTCGTGTAGGAGGGCGTCATGGCGGACGAGATTCCCTGGGAGCGCCTGTTCGAGGAAGCCGCGCGCGTGCGAGCGCGCGCCCACGTGCCCTATTCGCGGTTCCCCGTAGGGGCCGCCGTCCTCTTTGCGGACGGCGCCGTGGTGGCCGGCTGCAACGTGGAGAACGCCACCTACGGGCTCACCGTCTGCGCGGAGCGCAATGCCTTCGCGGCGGCCGTGGCCCAGGGGCACACCCAGCCGGTGGCCGTGGCCATCGTCGTGGACACCCCCGAGCCCTGTCCTCCGTGTGGCATGTGCCGCCAGGTCATGGCCGAGTTTGGCGGGCAGGAACTGCCCGTGCGCAGCCGGACGCCCCAGGGCTGCGAGGCGCGCTACACCCTGGGAGGCCTGCTGCCGCATGCCTTCACCAAAGACTTCTTCTAGCGAGAGAGCCTGAGCACGCCGTGGATTTGCTCCTGACTGGTGGCACGGTTGTAACGATGAACCGCGAGCGCGAGGTGCTCGTGGATGCGGATGTCCTCGTACAGGATGGCCGCATCGCCAAGGTGGGCCGGGGCCTCAAGCCTCGCGGCACCCGGCGGGTGGTGGACGTAACGGGAAAGGTGGTGCTGCCGGGCCTCATCCACGGCCACCTCCACGCTTGTCAGACGCTCTTCCGTGGCCGCGCGGACGGGCTGGAGTTGCTGGACTGGCTCCGCGAGCGCATCTGGCCCTTCGAGGCCTCGCATGACGCCGCGTCCATGCGGGCCTCGGCGGACCTGACCTTCGCGGAGCTCATCCGCTCGGGCGCCACGGCGGCGCTCGATATGGGCAGCGTGTACCACTACGACGCCGTCTTCGAGTCGGCGCGGGACGCCGGCTTCCGGCTGGTGGGTGGCAAGGCGATGATGGACGCGGGCGCGGGCGTCCCCGCGGGCCTGCGCGAAAGCACCGAGGAGTCGTTGCGGGAGAGCCTGGCGTTGAAGGAGCGCTGGCACGGCACGCACGGCGGCCGGCTGCGCTACGCCTTCGCCCCGCGCTTCGTGCTGTCCTGCACCCCGGAGCTGCTGCGCGAGGTGGCGCGGCTGGCCAAGGAGCACGGGCTGCGCATCCACACCCACGCCAGTGAGAACGCGAAGGAGACGGACGCGGTCCGCCAGTACACCGGCGGCGAGGACAACGTGGCCTTCTTCCACACGGTGGGGATGTCCGGCCCGCACGTGACGATGGCCCACTGCGTGTGGCTGTCCCAGGAGGAGCAGGACATCCTGCGCGACACCCGCACGGTGGTGTGCCACTGCCCTGGCTCCAACCTCAAGCTGGCGTCGGGCATCGCCAAGGTGCCGGAGCTGCTGGAGGCCGGCGTGGCGGTGGCGCTGGGCGCGGACGGCGCGCCCTGCAACAACACGCTCGACATCTTCTACGAGATGAAGCTCGCCGCGGTGATGCACAACCCGCGCGTGGGGCCGTGCGCGATGACGCCCATGCGCGTGCTGGAGATGGCCACGCTGCACGGCGCCCGGGCGCTGGGCCTGGAGGACGAGGTGGGCTCGCTGGAGCCCGGCAAGCGCGCCGACATCACCGTGGTGGACGTCAGCGGCCTGCACGCGGGCCCCACGCCCGAGGACGTGCTGGTGCCGCTGGTGCACTCCGCGCGGGGCAGCGACGTGGCGCACGTCTTCATCGACGGCCAGCCGGTGCTGCGTGATGGGGTGCTCACCACGTTGGACGCGCCCTCCGTCCTGGCGAACGCGAACGCGCAGGTGGCGCGCATCCTCAAGCGCCGCCAGAAGAAGGCGCGCAGCGGCTGAGGCTCAGGCCGGCAGCCGCAGCACGAAGGACGTGGACCAGCCGGGCACGTCCTCCACCGCCAACCGCCCGCCGTGGGCCTCCGCGGCGAGCCGGCAGAAGTAGAGCCCCAGGCCGTAGCCCCGGCGGCTGTTCCGCTCCGCGTCGGCCTGCTCGTACTTGTCGAAGATGCGCCCGCGCGCCTCTTCGGAGATGGGCGGGCCGTCGTTGCGCACCGCGAGCCAGCGGCCGTTCACATCCGCGCCGGCTTCCAGGCGCACCCTCCCGCCCGACGGGGCGTAGCGCAGGGCATTGGTGGTGAGGTTCTCCAGGACGCGGACCAGCAGGTCGGCGTCGCCCTCCAGCTCCAGTTGGACGGGGACCTCCGCGTCCAGGGTGAGCTTGCGCGCGCGGGCCACGCTCTCCAGGGAGCGGCGCACGTCTTCCACGATGCGCGTGGCGGGGAAGGTGGTCCGCTGCGGCTCCAGCCGGCCTTCCTCCAGGCGGGGCACGTCCAGGAGGTCGGAAATCATCCGGTCCAGCCGCGCGGTGACGGCCAGCCCCGTGCGGACGGACTCGCCGAGGATGCCCTGCTGGGGCACCTCCTGCTCCATCCACGACAAGGACAGCGTCAGCGCCGACAGGGGCGAGCGCAGGTCGTGGACCAGGAACTCGGTCAGCTGTTCCTTGTCCCGTTGCAGCCGCTGCAGTTCGGCGTTCTGTGCCTGGGCGTCCGCGAGCATGCGCTCAATCGTGCGGCGCGCCTCCTCCACTTCCTGGAAGCGGCGGGCCTCCAGCGCCCGGTCCACTTCCAGGCGGGAGAGCGTCACCGCCAGGTTGCGCAGCCGCCCGGTGCCGTAGTGGCTCACCACGGCCACCAGCACCAGCGCCACCACGGCGATGGCCACCGCGCCCCAGCCCACGTCCGCCTGCCGCATGAGCGCCGCCTGGGCCACGGCGGACAGCAGCGCGGTGCCGTAGACGACGGTGCCTCGCATGCCCAGCCCGCTCAGGGCGACGACGAGCGCGAACAGGCCCAGGCTGAAGCCCGCCACACCCGCGGGAAAGGGCGAGACGGGCAGGGCCGTGGACTGAAGCCAGTACACGAGCCCCACGTCCACCAGGGACTGCACCGCGCCCAGGCCCCGGGCCACGCGCCGCTGGCGGAGCATGAACAGTACGCCGGCGACCGAGGCGTAGAGGCCCAACGCCGGTGGGTACATCCCCCAGTCCCGGCCTCCGGCCAGCCACAGGGTGGTGCTGATGGCCAGGAACAGGGCCGCGCCGACGAGCCGCACCGCCGCGCCCGCGCCGACGACGCTCCTCCGCTGGGCGTCCATGGCCCGGGACATCGTCTCTTCGAGCGGGCCGGGCACGGGAGGTGGAGACGTCACGAGGCGTGGTTTTTCCCTGCTTCCTTCGTGGCTTGCAAGCCCTGCCGCCTATCGTGCGGAAGCGGACGGACGGGCGGGCGTAGGGCGGGCGGGCTCCATTTTCCGACGTGGAACCGTCACGTCACGCTTTTGGAAACGCCGCAATCGCCTTAGGTAGAAGCGCGTAAGCACTGAGAAGACATTGGGACTGTGTCTGCTTGCTCGCCCCGGGGATCGTGTAAGGTGGCTGCAAGTAGGTCTGGACGGAGGTAGACCGCCGATATGTGGCAACGATTCAAGAGAGCAATGCGTAGCTTCGCCGGGTTCTTCGTCTCCTCCATCGAGGACCCGGAGTTGATTCTCGAGCAGAACGTCCGTGACCTGAACGACCAGGTCCCGAAGATGAACGAGTCCATCGCCATGGTCCGGGCGAACGTGACGCTGCTGGAGAAGGAGAACGCCAAGTACCAGGACGACGTGCGCTCGCTGACGGCCAAGGTGAAGGCCGCCATCCAGGCGGGCCGTGACGACCTGGCCGCGCAGTACGCCTCCAAGCTCCAGATTGAGAAGGACGCGCTGGCCCGCAACGAGCAGCAGCTGGCCACGGCCCGCCAGGCGTACGAGAAGGCCCTGTCGGTGAAGAAGGCGTTCATGCGCGAGAAGGAGCGCAAGACGCAGGAGGCCATGAACGCCATCCGCGAGGCGCGCCGCGCCAAGTGGCAGGCCAAGGTGGCCGACACGATGGAGTCCTTCACCGTGGCGGGCATCGACTCGACCCACGATGAGATGCTGCGCAAGGTGCAGGAGAAGTCCGCCATCAACGAGGCCCGCATGCAGATGGCCCTCGAGTCGGTGGACCACACCGCGGCGTCCATCGAGGAAGAGGCCGAGAAGATCCAGGCCAACGAGCTGGTGAAGCAGTTCAAGATGGAGATGGGGCTCGTCAGCAGCCCGGCGCCGGTGTCCGAGGTGGGCAGCGGTCCGGAGAAGACCATCGGCAAGAAGGTCGGCGTCGAGTAGTCCGTCTTGAATGAGGCTCCACCGCGGTCCAGGTCTCTTCCTCTTCCTGTTCCTCTGTGTGCTCGGCGCGAGCTATGCGCTTGCGTCGCGCATGGGGTACCTGGACCGCTTGCAGGAGCGGTACTTCCCGTCCACGCGTGAGGCGGTCCGCCTGTCGCCGGGAGACTTCCCGGCCGGCGTGGCGGCCCCGGTGGCGGACGTGGCCTCCGTGCCCCTGCGGCCGGTGCTCATCGGCTTCAGCCCGCGCGGTGCCTCCGCGGGCCTGCTGGTGGCGACAGGTGGGGCCACCACCCTGGACAACCCGGTGCCTCCGCCCGGCGTGGCGCAGGGGCTGCTGAAGACGGCCTATGCGCTGGACGCGCGGGCGGTGCTCTTCGCCAAGGAAGAGGACCTGCGCCACGCGCTGTCGATTGGCGCGGAGAACGGCGGCGTGGACATGGCCACCCTGTCCGTCGACCGGCTGGCCGCGTGGGCGCCGTTGCTGCGGGACGCCGCGCCTCGCACGCTGCTGCTGGTGGGGCGCAGCCGGGGGCAGGAGGCCCTGGCCGCGGTGGGCGTGCCGGACCTCGCCTCCCTGCGTGGCAGGCGATTGGGCGTGTACCCGTATGGCTCGTCGCACTACTTCGCGCTGTGGTTGCTGTCGCGCGTGGGGCTGCGCATCACGGACGTGCGCTGGGTGGAGCTCCCCACCACCTTGGATGCGGGACGGGCGTTGCGCGAGGGCCGGGCGGACGCCGTGGTGGGGCTGTGGGGTGACGTGGAGCTGGCGGCTCGGGACCGGGGCGGCGCGGTGCTGGCGACGACGGCGGATGCGCCGCACCTGGTGGCCACGGTGCTGGTCGCCAGGGGGGACTTCGCCGCCCGCTACCCGGATGCCGTGCGGCGGGTGCTGCGGGGGCTCCTGGACGCGGGGCAGAACGTGTTGAAGGACCCGACGGCGGGGGCCCGGATGCTGGGGGAGGTGGCGCCGTACCTGGGCGACCCCATTGAAGCCATCCGCAGCGCGCCGCCGGCCACGCTGGCGGACAATCGGGCCTTCTTCGGGCTTTCCGGCGAGGCGCCTGTCACCTATGACGAGCTCTTCCAGAGCGCCGCGGCGCTCTTCCAGAAGTTGAAGCAAGGGCCTCCGGTGCCTCCCGCGGAGGACACGAAGGATTTGGGGGCTTTGAAGTACGTGTCGGAGGCTCGCGGCCCCTGACGCTGGAGGACGGACGTGGCGAAGTCGCCGAACTACATCAAGGCCGCCTTCATGATGCCCGCCAACCTGGTGGGGCTGGGCACGGCGGCTGCCTCGGCGGCCATGACGGGTGAGCCGCTGCCCATGCTGGTGGCCCTGGGCCTGGAAGGCCTCTATCTGGGCGTCATGTCGTCCATGAAGCGCTTCCAGCGGGCGGTGCGGGCGAACACGCTCGACGACCCGGAAGCGGCGCGCAAGGCGCTGGACGCGCTCCAGGCGGACCTGGCGCCCTCTCAGCGCGAGCACTACCAGCAGCTCGTCGGGCTGAAGGAGAAGATCCTCGCCAACTACCGGAAGCTGCCGGGCGGCAAGGTGCTGGAGGCGGACAGCGAGCCCCGGTTGGATGCGCTGCTGACGTCCTTCCTGCGGCTCATCTCCACGCTGAACCAGTACCGCACGTACCTGAACAGCTCCGACCGCGAGCACCTGCAGCGCGAGGTGGCGGAGCTGGAGGTGGACGTGGCGGGGGAGACGAACCCGCGGCTGAAGGACGTGAAGCAGAACCGCGTGGACATCCTCCGCAAGCGGCTGGCGCGCTTCGAACAGGCCGGTGAGAGCCGCGAGGTGGTGAGCCACCAGCTGGCGGGCATCGAGGACCTGATGCGGCTGACGCACGAGCAATCCGTGGCCATCCGCGACCCGGAGGTCGTCAACCGCCAGCTCACCATGCTGAGCGCGGAGGCGGAGGCCACTGAGGAATCCGTGCGGCAGATGGAGCAGTTCCTCGAGTTCTCCGAGGAGACGCGGGGCCCGCTGCCCCACGGCAGCCGGGTGCGTTGAAGCTCCACGGCCGGGGGCCGTCTCCTGGCCGTCGCCTGCCCATCATCCGGGCTCCTGGACTGGCTCTGGAGCCTCCACGAATCGGTTGACTCTCCGCCCCAGGCAGCCTGAGGTGCCCGCATGCTCCGCCGAGTCTGGCTTCCGTCCCTCCTCCTCGTGCTCGCCGTCGCGGGCTGCTCCCGTTGTGGCAAGGACGTGGACCCCGCCGCCCCGGCCGCGACTGTGGGGGTGGCTCGCTACCTGCCGCGCGACGCGCAGGCCGCCGTGGTCATCAATGACCTGGGAGCGCTGGGAGAGAAGCTCGCCCGCTTCCAGAAGCTGAAGGCCGCCTCGTTCGCCGCGCAGCTCCAGAACTTCTCCACCGCGGAAGGCTACGTCTCCGCGGTGATGCGCCAGATTGGCGTGGACCTGCGCAGCCGGCAGGCGCTCGAAACGGCCGGCATCGCGCCAGAGCTCGGCGCGGGCGCGGCGTTCCTCGGGGGCAACCGAGCCATCTCCGTGGTGGGCGTCAAGGACGCGGGCAAGCTCGAGGAGACGTTCGGCAACTTCGCGCGCAGCCGCCTGGGCGCGTCCGACAAGAAGCAGTCCTCCGTGGACGGTGGGGACCTGGTCACCTTCAGCCGGCCCGGCAGCGCCACGCCCGCGCTGGGCATCTTCTTCGTGAAGGGGACGCGCTTCGCGCTGCTGGGCGCGGGGGCCACCGCCGCCACGTTGGGGACGCTGGCCACGCAGCCGGAAGAGCGCTCGCTTGCGAAGGAGCCGGTGATGGCGGCGTCGCTGCAACGGCTCCCGGCCCAGCGTGACTTCCACGTCTGGCTCCCGGGCGGCGCCGGGCTCGTGCCGCCGGGCACCGTCCAAGGCGTCACGCTCACGGGCCGCATCGAGGACCGCGCGGTGACGCTGAACGCGGACGCGCCCTGGCCGGATACCCAGGCGTCCCTGGCGGCGCTGGACGCGGTGGCGCCCGCCGCGAGCACGCTCCTCACCGCGCTGCCCGCCGACAGCTTCCTGGTGGCCCAGTTCCGCGGGGACGCGTCGCACCTCGACGGCGTGTGGCCCTATCTGGCCGGCGGCTACCTGACCCGGGCGGTGCAGAACAGCGGCCTCAACGTGAAAACGGAGCTGCTCGACAACCTCAAGCCGGGCACGGTGCTGGGCCTGTCACTGTCGCCCACCGTGAATCTGGGCGCGGGCATGCCGGTGCTGGATTTGCGCCGCACCAACCCCTTCCGCTTCGCCCACCTGGTGGCGCTCGCGGACGCCGAGGACGCTCCGAAGATGCAGGCCACGCTGGAGCAGCTGCCGCGCATCGCGGAGAATTTCGGCGCGAAGGTGGAGGCGTCGGAGCTGAGCGGCCAGCGCGTGTACCTCACGTCCTACCGCGCGGGCGAAGGCGCGCACTTCGCGCTCGCGCCCAACGGCCGGCTGGTGGTGGCCTCGCCGAAGGCGCGGCTGGAGTCCACGCTGGCCTCGCTCGCGAAGCCCTCGGGCGACGGGCCGGTGGCCGCGGACCTGAAGGACGCTGGCAAGGACGCGGCCTTCAGCGCCGTGCTGGATTTGCGGCGCCTGTCGGACGCGGTGAAGAACCTGCCGTCGGAGGCCTGGGGCATTGGCGGCTTCGCCATCAAGGCCACCACCGTGCGCTGGCTGGAGGCCGTGGATGACCTGCGCGCCGTGACGCTGGCCGTGTCCCGCAAGGACAAGGCGCTCCAGGCGGAGCTGTCCCTGCGCCTGGCGCCCTCCGCCGCCACCTCCAGCCCGTCGGCTGCGCCGTGATTCAAGCCCGGGACGTCGTGAAGACGTACGTGGACGGCGACGGCACCCAGGTGCGCGTGCTCGACGGCATGTCACTGGACGTGACGCAAGGGGAGTTCGTCGCGGTGGTGGGCTCGTCCGGCAGCGGGAAGTCCACGTTGCTCCACCTGCTGGGCGGCCTGGACGTCGACTACCGCGGCGACATCCGCGTGGGCGGTGTGACGCTGCGGGGCCTGGGCGACAAGGCCCTGGCGCACTTCCGCAACACGCACGTGGGCTTCGTCTTCCAGTCCTTCCACCTCATCCCCAACCTCTCCGCGGTGGAGAACGTGCTGTTGCCGTCCCACTTCGGCGTGGCGCCCCCGGATGCCCGCAAGCGCGCGGAGGCGCTGCTGGAGCGCGTGGGGCTGGGCGCGAAGAAGGACCGCGCGCCGGTGCGCCTGTCCGGCGGCGAGCGGCAGCGCGTGGCCATTGCCCGCGCCCTGTTCGGCAAGCCCCGCCTGCTGCTGTGCGACGAGCCCACGGGCAACCTGGACGCGGCCACGGGCACGGGCGTCATCGCCTTGTTCCAGGAGCTGCACCGCGAAGGGCTCACCGTGTTGTGCGTCACCCATGAAGAACGGATGAGCGCGGCGGCCGGGCGCGTGCTGCGGCTCAAGGACGGGCAGCTCGTGGAGGAGCGCGCGGGGCTTCAGGTGGCCACGGGAGGTGCGCCATGAGGCTGGACGCACTGTCCCGGCTGGTCAGGCTGAGCCTCGCTCGCGAGCGCAAGGGGGCGTTCTTCTCCGCCTTCGGCGTGGCCATAGGCGTGGGCGCGCTGGTGTTCTTCGTGGGCCTGGGCCTGGGCGTTGGCCGCGTCATCAAGGAGAAGGTCTTCCCCACGGACGCGCGGCTGGTGGACGTGGTGCCTCCGGCGGTGTCGCTGGGCTCGCTGCTGGGCGGTGGCAAGCTGGACGCGCCCACGGTGGAGCGCCTGCGCGAGCTGCCCGGCGTGGAGGCCGCCTACCGGAAGATGAATGTGCGCGTGCCCGCGGTGACGCGCTACGACGGCGTCTTCTTCGGCACCCGGCTCCGCATGGGCATGGAGGTGCTGGCCCTGGGCGTGGAGCCGGCGCTCGTGCAGGGCGACGTGCAACTGGGCGAGTTCAAGGACGCGGGGGAGGGGCAGCCGATTCCGGCGCTCGTGTCCACGCGGCTCCTGGAGCTGTACAACAAGACGTTCGCTCCGGCGCGCAAGCTGCCACAGCTCTCCGCCAACATGCTGGTGGGCTTCGGCTTCCCGGTGGAGTTCAACCGCTCCTACGTGGCCGCGGCGTCCGCGTCGGGGCCCACGCAGTCCGGGCAGGCGCAGGTGGTGGGGGCGTCGGACCGGGCGCTGCTGGCCGGCATCACCATTCCGCTGGACGCGGCCATCCGCCTCAACCGCGCGTTCGGCGTGGACGCGGAGAACTACTCCGGTGTCACGTTGGTGGCCACGGACCCGTCGCAGGTGCCCGTCATCGTGGACGCGGTGAAGGGCATGGGGCTGGAAATCGACGACCAGGAGCGCCGGATGGCGGAGAACTCGGGCGCGGCGGTGGCGCTCACCACGTCCGCGCTGGCGCTGCTGTCCCTGCTCATCTGCATCCTCGCGGCGGTGAACATCGCCCACGCGCTGTCCGCCTCCGTCCGGGCGCGCGCCAAGGAGATTGGCGTCATGCAGGCGGTGGGCGCCTCTCGCGCGGACATCCGCGCCATCGTCCTGGCCGAGGCCGCCGTGGTGGGGCTCGCGGGCGGCGCCGCGGGGACCATCGCCGCGCTGCTGCTGGCCCTGGGCGTCAACCGCCTGGCGGCGGGTTACCTGCCCAACTTCCCCTTCAAGCCCGACAGTTTCTTCTCCTTCCCCTGGCCGGTGGTGGCCGGAGGTGTCGCCCTGGGGCTCGTCGCCGCGCTCGCGGGCGCGTACTTCCCCAGTCGCCGCGCCGCCGCCACCGACCCCGCCCGGACGCTCGCCGGATGACACTTCCTTCTCGCAAGACGCTGCTTGGCAATGCGCTGAGCTTGATGGCCATCGCCTGGATTTACGGAGGCGACCTCTCCGACGCCGTGCGCGCCCGCACCGCGGACGTGTCCGCCTTCATGACGGTGCCCTCCCTGGAGCGGCCCGCCGTGGTGCTGGCCGTGGCCGCGGTGGCCGCGCTCGCGTTCGTCGTAGGCCTGCTCCAGCGCAAGGAGGAGGGCTTCAAGGGCTACCGGCTGCTGCCCATCGTCCTGGTGGGTGCGCTTTTCGTGGACCTGGTGCTGTCGGAGAGCCGCACGCCGCTGACGTCCACGGACATCGCGTCCATGGCGCTCCAGCGCTTCCACCAATCGGCGCAGGAACGTACCTCCGCGCTGGAGGTACCGGATGACCCGCGCCTCCTCCAATCCCTGCTGGAGGAGCTGGGCCGGCCGCCGTACCTCGTGCGAGGGGAGTCACTCCCGGCGTACACCCTCCAGGTCAGAAAGGACTGCGAGGGCCCCGTGCGAGATGCGCCCGGCGTGCGTGCCGGGACGATTCTCTACTGCGTGGCGCCAGAGCGGCAGGGCGCCTGGGTGACGATGGTGGGCCTCCCCGCGGAGGAGCGCTTCGGCCCGCCGGCCGTCGTGTCCGTCGCGGGCGAGGCGCGCTTCCTGCTGGTTCGCCCCATTCCAACCGATGAAGCGGAGCCAGGAACCGCATTCCGCGACAGCCTTGCTGCCCCACCGTCACCCGCTGGTGACACGGACGCGGGTTCTCCTCGGGCCGGGCCCTGATCCGCCGCTTGCCTGCCTGGTCAGTTTGGGCGGGGCTTTCACGAGGTTGACCCCTTGGAGCCCCGATCGATAGGCTCGCCGAGAACGGACCCTCCCCCACGTGACGACCACTCAACCGAAGCGGCAGCCCATCCCGTTTGGGAAGTACCTCCTTCTGGACCGCATCAACATTGGCGGCATGGCGGAGGTGTGGCGCGGGAAGCAGTTCGGCGCGAGCGGCTTTGAGCGGCTCGTCGCCATCAAGCGCATCCTCCCCAACATCGCGGAGGACGACGAGTTCATCTCGATGTTCATCGACGAGGCGAAGATCAGCGTCCAGCTGACCCACGCCAACGTCGCGTCCATCTACGAGCTGGGCAACATCCTCGGCAGCTACTTCATCTCGATGGAGTACATCCCCGGCAAGGACATGCGGGCCATCTTCGACCGGTGCCGGAAGAAGGGGGAGCCCGCTCCGGTGCCGCTGGTGGCCTTCTGCGTGTCCAAGATGTGCGAGGGCCTGGACTACGCCCACCGGAAGAAGGACGGGATGGGGCGGGAGATGAACATCGTCCACCGCGACATCTCGCCGCAGAACGTCCTCATCTCCTATGAGGGCGAGGTCAAGGTCATCGACTTCGGCATCGCGAAGGCGGCCGGCAAGGCGACCAAGACGCAGGCTGGCATCCTCAAGGGCAAGTTCGGCTACATGAGCCCGGAGCAGATCCGCGGCCTGCCGTTGGACCGGCGCTCGGACGTGTTCGCCATTGGCGTGTGCCTCTACGAGATGCTGACCGGTGAGCGCCTCTTCGTGGGCGACAGCGACTTCAGCGTGCTGGAGAAGGTGCGCAAGGCGGAGGTGCCGTCGCCCAGCACGTACAACCGGCGCATCCCGGAGACGCTGGAGCGAATCGTCCTCAAGGCGTTGGCCAAGGACGTGGACGAGCGCTACCAGTACGCCAGCGAGCTGGGCGACGACCTGCAGCGTTTCCTCATCACCAGCGACACCATCTTCAGCCGCAAGGACCTGGCGCAGTACATGAAGTCCACGTTCGCGGAGGACGTGGAGCGAGAGAAGCAGCGCCTGCTGGACTACGCGGACATCAAGCCGCCCGAAGGCATGCAGGCCGCGCTGGAAGCCGCGTCCTTCAACAGCCCCATCATGCCCTCCGCGCCGCCGCCGGCGCCCGTGCCAGTGGTGCAGCCGGTGGCGCCGCAGCCCCGGATGACGGGCTCCATGCCGACGGTGCCTCCAGGTGGCGTGCGCCGCTCGCCCACGCTGGCCGCGTTGCCGAAGCTGACGGCCGCCACCGCCGCGCCCCCTCCCGACGAGGACGAGGGCGGGGCGACGCAGCTCGTCTCCAGCGACCACGAGTTCGCGGACACGCCAGAGCCCACCACCCAGCCGGGGGCCGCCGTCGGGCGTGCCATCACCCCGCTGGAGGTGCCGTCGACGCCGGGTCACGACGCGGACGACGAGCCCGTCAGCGGCAGGACGGCGGTCATTTCGCCGCCCGCGCCCCTGTCGCCTCCCGTCGGCCCGCCGCGGCTGTCGCACGCGAACATCCCCGTGGTGCGGCCGTCCATGTCCGTGCCCACGCTGTCGCCCTCGGACGCGCCGTCGCCCGCCTCGGGTGCCACGTCCCGGACGAGTCGGGGTGGGGGCTTGCCGCGGATGACGCGGGATGTGCAGGTGCTCGACGCCTCGCAGGCCGCGGCCCGCCCGTTGCCGCCAGTGGCCCCCGTGGCTCCGCCCGCGCCGGTGGCCCCCGCGTATGACGATGAAGACGACGGGGATGCCCCGGAGCGGACCACCGGCGCGACGCCGTCCGTGGGCGGCCGAGCGCCCATTCCCAGGAAGGTGCTCTTCGGCGGCATCGGCGCGGTCGCCGTGCTCCTGCTGGCGCTGATCGGCTGGGCGGTGTCGGGGCCCGGTGTGGGCTACGTGCTGGTGGACCTGCAGGGCGTGCCCGCGGAGGTCCGCAACCGCGTGCAGGTGCGCCTGGACACGCAGCTGGTGCCCCTGGAGGGTGGCAGCGCGACGCTCCTGCGCGAGGTGCCCGCCGGCAAGGTCATGGTGGTGGTGAGCGCGGAGGGCTACAACACCTTCACGAAGACGGTGGAGGTCGCCGAGGGGAAGGACGTCACGCCCGTGCAGGCGGTGCTGGAGAGCCTGGTGCGCACCGCGGCGTTGGTGCTCACGACGGAACCCGCCACGGCCGAGGTGAAGGTGGATGGCCGGGTGGTGCGCGAGCAGGGCAAGTCGGCGGCCTACATCAAGGACGTGCCCCTCAGCGGGCCGGAGTGGGTGGTGGAGGTGAGTGCCCCGGGCCACAAGCCCGTGTCCAAGCGGGTGCCGGTGTCCGGCGGTGGGCCGGTGGAGGTGTCGCTCAAGCTGGAGCCAGTGGTGACGCGGGTGTCGGTGAAGGTGGAGTCCAAGCCGGCCGGTGCCACCATCTTCGTGGACGGCAAGGACATGGGCGCCACCACGCCCGCCGTCGTGCAGGTGCCACCCAGCGCGCGGCAGCTCACCCTGAAGCTGAAGTGCCACAACGAGGCCGAGGTGGACGTCCCGGACGCGGCGCCAGGCAATGAGCCGGTCACCGCGAGCGTTTCCCTCAAGCGGCAGCCGCGCTGCCGTTAGCCGAAGGCCCGCTTCCCGCGAAGGGGGCGGGCGCGCCAGCTCCCCTGTGGGTGGAGCGAGAGGAGGCGGGAGTTCGTGAGCAAGGTGCGCAAGGTGAACAAGGCGGATCCCCTGGCGGATCTTCCTCGCTGGGCCCAGCAGCTGGCCCGGAAGTACTACACGAAGACGGTCAGCGCCTTCCTGCTGTACGGGGCCGTGCGGGACTTGCAGCCCCTGCAGCTCGAGGAGGGCGGCCGCGGCTTCGGCACGCTGAAGACGTTCCTCTCCGAGGAGCTCTTCGGCGGCCGGGACCACGTCATCTTCTATGACCGGTCGTCCGGCATCCGCTCCGCGACGCCGGAGACGCAGAAGGACCTGCAGCGGGCCATGGCGGGCTACGACGCCATGTACGGCACCGACTACGCCAAGGTCATGCCGAGAGACCCGGGTCGCGCGCTCCAGATTCTGGAGAACTTCATGCGCATGCGCCTGAGCGAGGGCCGCTCGCTGGCGCTCATCGTCGACTTCGCGGAGACGCTCGTTCCCGGCGGAGAGATGAGCCACCTCTCCAGCGAGGACCGCTTCGTGGTGGCCACGTTGGACAAGTGGGCGCACGACCCGCAGTTCCTCGCGTCTGATGTGTCCGTGGTGCTGCTGGCGGAGAACCTGGCGGACGTGTCGCCGCGCATCAGCCGCAACCCGTACGTGGCGCCCATCGAGCTGCCCCTTCCCACCGAGGAGGAGCGGCTGGAGTACGTGCGCTACAAGCTGGAGGGCAAGCGGCTCCAGTCCGTGTCGGACGTGCCGCTGGCGGGCCTGGCGAAGATGACGGCGGGTTTGTCCCGCATCAACCTGGACCGCGTGCTCACCGAGGCGCTCGAGCGCGAGGTGCGCATCACCTCCGAGCTGCTCAAGGAGAAGAAGCGCGAAATCATCCAGGCGGAGTGCCACGGCCTGCTGGAGTTCATCGAGCCGGTGCACACGCTGGACGCCGTGGCGGGACACGCCAAGGCCAAGCAGATGCTGCGGCAGGCCGCCGGGGCCCTGAAGAAGGGGCGCCTGGAGGTCATGCCCATGGGCTACCTGCTGTCGGGCCCCGTGGGCACGGGCAAGACGTTCATGGTGAGCTGCTTCGCCGGGGAGATTGGAATCCCCGTGGTGAAGTTCCTCAACTTCCGCAGCCAGTGGCAGGGCGTCACCGAGGCGAACCTCGAGAAGATTTTCAACCTGCTCAAGGCGCTGTGGCCGGTGGCGGTGATGATTGACGAGGCGGATACGTTCCTCGGCAACCGTGACTCCGGCGGAGACTCCGGGACGAGCAGCCGCGTGTTCGGGTCCATCGCCTCGTTCATGGGCAACACGTTCTACCGCGGGAAGATTGTCTGGTTCCTGATGACGGCGCGGCCGGACCTGCTGCCCATCGACCTCAAGCGGCAGGGGCGCGCGGAGGAGCACCTGGCGCTCTTCTATCCGCAGACGGACGCGGAGCGGGACGAGCTGTTCCAGGTCATGTCCAAGAAGACGGGCGTGTCCGTGGAAGGCATCGAATCCTTCTCCACGCTGATTCCGGAGGGCGTGCGCGCCTTCAGCGGCGCGGACATCGAAGCCGTCATGGTGCGCTCGAAGTTCCGCGCGCTGGCGGAGGGCCGCGAGGCGGTGACGAAGGACGACCTGGCCGCGGTGCTCGCGGACTTCGTGCCCCCCAGCTACCCGCTGGAAATCGAGCTGCAGAACCTGGTGGCGGTGCAGGAATGCACCAGCCGCGAGCTGCTGCCCGAGGGCTTCCGCCAACTGGACCGGGACTACATCACCCGGCGCGTGCGCGAGCTGAAGGCGCTGCTGGAGTCGCAGTAGCCAGTGCCGCCTCACGCCCAGGGGCTTGTCCTGGGCGCACGGCCCGCTGAGACTTGGGACATGGCTGCTGGCCCCACTGCTCCGCGTTCCTGGTTCGCGTACTCCCTCGACCTGGCCCCGGTGATTGCGCACGAGCGCCTCCCGGGGCTCCCGCCCATTCCCGACGTGCTGGAGGGCGAGCTGGCCGAGGCGCTCGACGTGGACGTCGTCTACGACGTGGCGTCGGCGGCCTGGGGCGGGAAGGTGGCCCGGCTGGTGGATGCGCCGGGCCACAAGCTCCCCGGCATGCTCCGCCGCGTTCCCGCGGACGCCTGGGACGCGCTGGCCCGCCTGGAGTCCGCGATGGCGGGGGCCACCGAGGTCCGGCAGGTGAAGGTGCGCACCTTCACCGGGGCCGTGCTCAGCGCCCAGGTCTTCACGCCCGCGGCTCCCGCGACGCCCGCTCAGGGGCTCGTGAGTGAGGCTTTCCTCGTCACCCTGGCGCTGTCGGCCGAGGAGGCCGGGCTGTCCCCGGACCACGTGGAGCGGCTCCAGGCCGAGGCCCGTATCGTCCAGGCCCTCCAGAAGGCGGGGCCCGAGGCCCTGAACCCTTCGAAAGGCCCTGGAAAGAAGGGTTAGGCGGGTATCCAGGTGCGAAACGACCCCCGGATTCTTTTTCTTCGTAAGAAAACGGAGCCGTGACGCAACTTGGTACGCCGAACGGCCGACGATTGGGGACGGGGCTCCACCTCGTGCTTCACCTCGTCGGCCCCGAGGACATTCAGGATGACGCTGCGACCCACCACGACGCGAGCCGTTCCCCCGCGCCCGGCATCGGCCGCTTCGCCCCTCAATTCCGTCACCACGCCGGGAGGAAGCTGGAGACGCTCGACGGCCCGCGAGGTGCCCATCAACGAGCTCCAGGAGAAGTTCGGCTGGAAGGATGACAGCTGGCAGGTGGGGTTGATGCAGGCCGCTGACGCGGCGGGCAGCAAGACGCGCGGTGGCAACGGGCAGGTGTCCGCGGCGGAGCTGGAGAGCTACCTGGCCGCGCCCGAGGACGGGCAGTACCTGACGTCCACCGCGCTTCAGCAGAAGCGCTCCTCGCTGGACGCGAAGCTCGCGCAGGGAAATGGCTCCGCGGTGGGCGTGGACGCCTTCGAGCGTGGCTGGCAGGCCACGGTGGCCCGGCGCGCGGACCTGCTGGGGGGCAACGGAGACGGCCAGCTCAGCGCGGAGGAGCTGGACGCGTTCATCCAGGCGTCGAAGGCGGGCAAGCACGCGGACACCCGCTGGGTGCCGGACCAGCAGATGGCCGCGTTCCAGAGCCGCGTGGCCGAAGCGGCTGGAGAGCTGGACCCGCTGCGCCCAGCCGGAGCGCAGGGCTCGGAGGGGCTCAGCCTGGTGAAGGAGTACTCGCGCCTGGCGCTGGACCAGGGGGCGAACGTCCCCACCTTCGTGAGCTACATGCTGTCCGCGTCGGACATCCAGGAGACGCCCGCGACGGTGTCCCGGCTGGAGAGCACCTTCGTTCGCGACCCCGAGCTGGGCCGCAACGGCGTCACCGACTCCGACTACACGCGGACGGGCTTCGACCGGGGCCACATGAAGCCGGCAGAGGACTCGCCCACGCAGGAGGCGATGAACGAGAGCCACCTGATGACCAACATCGCCCCCCAGCACGGCAACCACAACCAGCAGGTGTGGCGCACGCTGGAGCAGGGCGTCTCCGGTCTCGTGAACTCGCTGGGTGGCAAGGCGTACATCCTCACCGGCAACCTGTACCTGGATGACAAGGGGCAGCCGCTGCCTCCAGAGAAGCGGGAGACGACGGGGGCAGGGGAGCGCCGCCTCGCCGTGCCCACGCACAACTTCAAGACGGTCCTCCACGAGCTGCCGAACGGCAGCCTCACGATGTACGCGTACCTCGTGCCCAACATGAAGGACGGGCCGTCGAAGAAGGAGGACATCCTCCCGCTGCTCGATTCGCACCGCGTGCCCGTGGACCGCATCGAGGAGCTGCTGGGACAGGACCTCTACGCAAACCTGCCCAAGCGGGTGCAGGACAAGCTGGAGAAGGGCACGTCGGCTGAAGGCGTCTTCCAGCGCAACAGCCTGTACTTCGCCGCCAGCCTGTTCCGTTTCGCGCCCGGCAACTGACGCGGGGCTTCGCGGCCTGGGGCTCGCTTCCGGGGGAAGCGAGGGCTCACGCCACGGGACGCGGTACGCCCAGGTGTGGGTCGTCCACGTGCTCGACGACGGCCACGCGGTCTCCCACGGAGAGCGCGTCGTGCAGCACGCGCACGGCCTCGTTCGAGTGGCGGATGCAGCCGTGCGAGACATCCGTGCCCAGGAGGGCGGGGGCGTTCGTTCCGTGCAGCTCTTCACCGGAGTGCCGGCCATCCGCCCAGGAGAGGTCGAGCATGCGCACGCCGAAGACATGGCGGTCGTTCCACAGCCGTGCGCCGGCCGCTTCGGTGGCCAGTTGATCCAGCTTCGTGCGGACCACCTTGAGCCCGGTGCGGGTAGGAGAGGCCGCGGCGCCGGTGGCGTTGGGGAAGATGTCCACGAGTTGCCCACGGGTGTCGAAGAGGAAGGTCCGGTGCTCGCGGAGGGCCACCACCACGCGGACCTGTTGTCCGTCGAAGAAGGCGGAAGGCAGTCCCCGTGTCTGCCCACGCGTCCCTGGCGCTGGCGCCAGTGTATCCAGCGCGCGCAGCGTGGCGGCATCCAGCGCGCCCGTGGGGAGGACGGCGGGGAAGGTGCGCGAGGCATGGACCTGGAAGTTCCGCAGCGCTCGGCCGGTGTGCGGGCCGTGGCGTCCGTCCGCGCCGCCGTGCAGGGCGAAGCCCATGTCGAGCAGGGTGGCCTGTACGGCGCGGAGGCCCTCTCCCTGGCTGCCGGGGCCGAGGACCTGGGCCCCAGACGCGACATCCGCCAGTTGGGGCAGTCCGATGAAGCGCGCGTTGTCAGGGGGCGCTGGAGTGCGTGCGGGCCGGTCCACGCCTTCCGGAGGCAAGGGCGTCCCGGACCGTGGACGTGCATCCAGCGAGGGCTGAGGACCTTGGTCGACGGTGACTCGGGAGGCGGGCTTGGGACTGCGTGCCATCTTCCCGAGGGCGGGTGTTGATGCCGCGTCCGGGACGTCAGGCGGAAGGAACGAGATACGTGGCTCGGGTGGCGAGATGGATGAGGTCATCCCCGGCTTCAGTGCAAATCGCTCGCCCGACGCAACCACGCGAAGCTTGCCTTCGCGCCGGAGACTACGGAGCGCTGAGGAGCAGCACCTTCCCCGTGGGAATGGTGCGGTTGTCCTTGATCTTGTTCCACCGCATGATGTCGTCCACGCTGACGCCGTAGCGCTGCGCGACGGACCAGAGCGTCTCGCCCTCCGCCAGCGTGTGGACCTTGCCGGCCTTGCCCGCGGGCTTGGCGACGCTCACCGAGTGCTTCGCCAGCACCGTGCCGCCGCGCTCCTGCACGCTGGCGGTGGCCGTGTTGCCATCGGGCCAGATGAACAGCGTGGAGCCCACCTGGAGCGTCGGGTTGCGCCGCTTGAGGTTGTTCCACTGCTTCAGCGAGTCCACCGACACGTTGAACTTGTTCGCAATCACCCAGAGGCTGTCGCCGGACATCACGCCATAGGTCACGCGTGTGCGCCCGTTGATGGTCTCCTTCTTCACGGGGCCCGCGGCCACCGGGCCTTTGGGCGTGCCCGCCGGTACCTCGTCCTCGGGCCGCACCACCACGCCGCTGCGGCGGGCCTGCGCCACCTTCGTCGCCAGCGCGCCGCCCGAGCTCTTGCCGGCGGGCATCGGAATCACCAGCTCTCCGCCCACGCGCAACGTCCGGGCCGACTTCAGCTGGTTCATCTGGAGGATGGCCTCGGACGCCGTGCCGTACGTCTCCGCAATCTGGGACAGGGTGTCGCCGCGCTTCACCTTGTGGATGCGGAAGGTGAGCCGCTCCGCGGGGCTGATGCGCTTGTAGTTGTCCGCGAACTGCGTCCCAGCCCCCTTGGGAAGCCGGAGCGTATAGGGCTTCTTGGCCGTCGCCGGCGGGGTGCACCAGCGCTTCAGCTCGGGGTTGAGGTCCTGCACCACCTTGACGGGCACGCCGGCCGCGCGGGCGACGACGTCCAGGTCCGCCGCGTCGGTGAGCTGCACCTCGTCGAAGTCGAGCACGGGCTCGGGGTCGAACTCGTTCTCGTTGAAGCCGAACGCCGCCGGGTGCTTGGCCACCAGCGCCGCGGCAATCAGCTTGGGCACGTAGTGCTTCGTCTCCTTCGCCAGGCCGCGCTCTTCGGACAGGAGCCAGAAGTTCGTCGTCCCGTGCCGCTCCACCATCCGCCGGACGCGTCCGGAGCCGGTGTTGTAGCCGGCCCACGCCAGGTACCAGTGCCCCAGCTCGCGCTTGAGGTCCTTCAGGTATGACGCTGCGGCATGGGTGGCCTTGATGGGGTCCCGCCGCTCGTCCACCCAGAAGTCCTGCTTCAGCCCGTACTGCTTGCCAGTGCTGGAGATGAACTGCCACGGCCCCGCCGCGTGCGCCCACGAATAGGCATGCGCCGAGAAGCCGCTCTCAATCATCGCCAGGTACACCGTGTCCTTCGGCAGGCCGTACTGCTCCAGGATGGGGTGCATCACCGGCACGTACCGGGCCGCGCGCGACATCCACTTGCGGAACCAGCGTCGCCCGGGCCCCTGGAAGAACTGGACGTACTGGGCCACCAGCGGCTGCATCTCCACCGGGATGTCGTAACGGTCCTGAATCTGCGCCACGTCGAAGGTCGCCAGGTCCGTGATGAGCGGAATCTCCGGCAGCTCTTCGTCCTCGCGGAAGGTGTGCTCGTCGAGCGCGTCCAGCATGCGCATCCGCAGCGGGTTGGCGAGCCCGAGCCGCCGCAGCGACTGCATCACCTCCGCGGTGGAGCGCGACGCCGGGTCCAGCGCGGCGCCTTCCAGTGCGCGCAGTTCCTCCAACTCGGCGGACTCGGACTCAACCGCGTCGCGCGTGGCCTCGCCTTGCTCGGAGGCGTCCTCGGCCACCATCGGCGTGCCGGGCTCCAGCGGCTCCAAAGCGGGCTCATCGACATCATCGGTCGCGGTATCCGCGGCGCCAGGTTCCGTTGCGGCCGTGGGTGCCTTCTCGGCCGTGGGTGCCTTCTCGGCCGGTGCCTGCGCTGCGGGTGCCTGCGCACCCTCGGATGCCACCACCTGAGCCTTGGCAGGAACGGGCCCCACGGGCGGTGGGGTGAGCCCCGAGGCAGGGGCTGAGGCCAGGGCGAGCAGGAGCAGAGGTAGAGGCGGCATACAGTCGCGGGAACGGGCGCCCGGAGGCGGGCGAAAGCGGGAAGTAATCGCCCTTTTCCTTGACAGTCAAACAAGGAGTCGCGGCATGCGCGTCTTGTTTGGACGCCGGGTAGGAGCAACCGTCCAGGCGAGGCCCTGGATTCCTGGATGACTAGGGCTTCCCGTGTCCCGGCCCCACGATGCGCGGCAGGTACGTCGCGAAATCGAAGTGAGGCGAGTTCTCCGAGTTGTGACAGGTGACGCACACGCTCTCGCCCGGCGAGGCGATGATGTTGTGGGTGCCAGGCGCATCCGCGTGCTCCGAGCCCGGACCGTGGCAGCTCTCACAGCCCACGTCCTCGCGGCCCGCCACCTTGTCCAGTCGGCAAACGCCGCCGGGCTGTTCCCAGCCGGTGACGTGGCACCCCACGCAGTTGAGGTGGAACTGCTTGCCCACCTGTTCCAGCGTCTCCCAGGCGAGGTGGTGCTTGGACTTCTCCCAGACGGGGAAGGCGTCCTCGTGGCAGGTGCGGCAGGGCTCGTTGCCCACGAAGCCCGCGCGGCCCGGCGCCGGAGGGGGACAGTCCTGTCCATGCGCCTTCGCCCAGGCGAGGTTCATCTTCCCCACGTCCGCGTCGTAGGCGGACACCAGCGCGACCGCCTCCGCGTCGGAGGGAAGGCTGGACTCCAGGGGCACGAAGCGCAGCGTGAAGGCGTTGACGCCGTCGGGGGTGACGGGCGGAGCGTCCAGCAGGGCCTGCCGGCGCGCCACCAGTTCGTCGCGCTTGCCCTGCTTGAGCGCCTTGAGCTTGGGGTCCGTGCCGGGGAGGTTGATGTCCTTGTCCAGCAGCGCCGTGCGCTGCTCCAGGGCCGCGGCCTCACGCTCCAGGTCATCCTGGCCCTTCTGCAACGCAAAGGGGCCCGCCTGGGGCGCATAGGCCAGGTCCACGCGCAGCAGCGAGCGTCCCTTGCTCTGCAGCGCCACCACCGGCACCGCGGAACGCACGAGCCGGTTCTCCTCGCCGCTGAACTCGGTGGCGGTGCGGGTGGCCACCACCACGTCGGCCTTCAAGTTCGGCTGCTCCACCGCCTGCTGGGCGACGTCCAGCGTGACGTCCAGCAGGCCCACCACGAAGTCCGCTCCCTGCGCGCGGGCCTGGGCGCTGGCCTCCGCGAGCTGCGCGGCCGTGGTCGCCGCCACCACGCCCACCTTCCGTTCGCCCGCGGGCAGCAGCTTCACCGCGCCCGGCGCCAGCTCCGGCAGCCCCAGTCCCTTGCGGAAGTCCACGCCCTGCGTGTCGTCCAGCGGGCCGGTGGCGCGCACCGCCAGGCCCATGTGCCGCATGGCGTCCGCGAGTGCCTTGGCCTTGCGCTCCTCCTGGGGCACTTGTCCCGGCTTGAGCCGCTGCTCGCCGAAGAGGCTGTTGCCGCCATCCACATAGAGGACGGGCAGCGAGCCCTTGCGCGCCGACTGCACCTGCGCGGCGGCGCGGGCAATGCCGCCCCGCATGTTCTCGCTACAGCCGCACGGGCCCAGGTAGCCACGCGTGTCGGCGGAGAAGAAGAGGATGGCGCCCGACCCCTGGCTTGCTGCCACGGCGGGCTTCGCGGCGGCGGTGGCCGACGAAGCCGAAGCGTCTGCTTCCGCGGGCTTGGGGGGCGGGTCCTTGCGTGCACAGCCAGCGAGCGACGCGGCCAGCAGGGCCGCGGCGAGGAAGGCACGCATGGGATTCACCAGAGGATGCTCTGCACCAGTTCGTCGATCTTCTCACCCATGGCTTCCAGTCCGTTCACCTTGGACAGGGAGCCGTCTGCCCCCACCTGTTCGGCCAGCTTGGACAGCTCGTCGTCCGGGAGGCTGGAGAAGAGGACGATGGGGATGTCCTGCGTGCCGTACTCATTCTTGAGCGTGCGACAGATATCCGTGCCCTTGGCTTCGGGCATGTGGATGTCGGTGAGGATGAGGTCCGGGCGCCAGGTCTGCAGCGTCTTCTCGAACTCCATGAGCGTGGAGGTGGCGATGACCTCGTAGCCGCGCGCTTCGAGCACGGCCTTCTCCATCGCGAGCGTAATCTCGCTGTCATCAATCAGGAGGATTCTTCGCTTCTCGGACACGGCGACCTTCCTTCACTCCTTTATCTATCCTACCCCCACGCGCCGCACCAACGCTTTCCCGTGCGCTCCCGGGGCCGGTGTTTCCCTGATTTCGGATGTCCACCGCCGCACGCTCGCCCGCCGGGTCTCCGGGGACGACTTCTTTCCAGTGAGACATCCGAAAAGGGATATGGAAGTCAGCCATGATGCACCGTGACAGATGGACCCTGAGAGCACTCGTCCTGGGACTGGGGCTGCTGTGGAGCCTTCCTGCCGCCGCGCTCAACGCGGGCCTCAACCCGCCGCCTCCCTCGGTGGACCGGAAGACGCCGCAGGCCACCGTGCAGGGCTTTCTGGCCGCCGCGCACCGGGGGGACTACGCCCTGGCGGCGCACTACCTGGACCTGGATTACATCCCCCGCGCCCAGCAGGCGGAGCGGGGCTTCCAGTTGGCCCGCGCGCTCAAGTTCGTGCTGGACCGCAAGCTGCCCGTGGACGTGAGCTCGCTGAGCAAGGAGCAGGAGGGCGACCCGGCCGACGCGCGCTACGACCAGTTGGGCACCATTCCGTTGCAGGGGAACAACGTCCCCGTCCGCGTCCAGCGGGTCTCCTCGACTGAGGGGGAGCTGGTCTGGGTCTTCAGCGAGTCCACGGTGCGGCAGGTGGACCCGCTCTTCGCGGAGTATGGCCCCCGGCTGGTGGGCCTCCTGCCGGCCTTCTTCTTCAGTGACACGGTGCTGGGACTGGAGCCCTGGCAGTGGCTGGGGCTGCTGGTGACGGTGTTGGGCAGCCTGGGGCTGGCGGTGCTGCTGGAGCGCCTGGTCCTGGCCTTCGCCCGCCGTGTGGCGCGGTGGACCCGGTTCACCTGGGAAGAGAATGTGGTCTCCTCGGGGAAGGGGCCGCTGAAGCTGCTCACCTTCTCCGCGCTGCTGGTGGTGGGCACGCTGCTCTTGCGGCTGCCGCGTCCGGCGCAGGGCGTGTTCATCCGGATCGGCTATTCGTTGAGCGTCGTGGCGCTGGCCTGGGCCGTGCTGCGCATCCTCCACGTCTCCGTCGCCTTCGTGCAGAGTCGCGTGTCGTCGGAGATGAAGGATGCGGCCCGGGCGCGCAGCGTGAGCACGCAGTTGGTGGTGCTCCGTGCCATCTTCGAGGTGGCCACCTACGTCATCGCCGCGGCGCTGCTGCTCATCCAGTTCGAGGTGGTGCGCAACGTCGGAGTGTCACTGCTGGCCTCCGCCGGTATCGCCGGCCTGGTGCTCGGTCTCGCGGCGCAGAAGTCCATTGGTACGCTGCTGGCCGGCATCCAGCTCTCCATCACCCAGCCCATCAGCATTGGCGACACCCTCATCACCGAGGGCGAGTGGGGCACGGTGGAGAAAATCACGCTCACCTACGTGGTGCTGCGGACGTGGGACCAGCGCCGGCTGGTCATCCCCATCGTCCAGTTCCTGGACAAGCCCTTCCAGAACTGGAGCAAGGGGAACCCGGAGATGCTGGGGCCCGTCATCCTCCAGGTGGACTTCCAGACAGACATCGACGCGCTGCGCGCGGAGCTGCGCCGCATCCTGGAGAACGAGGGCAAGGCCCTGTGGGACGGCCGCGTGGCGACGGTGGTCGTCCTGGACGTGCTGGACCGGACCCTCACGGTGCGCGCGCTGGTCAGCGTGTCGGACTTCAGCAAGCTCTTCGACCTGCGGGCCCTGGTGCGCGAGAAGTTGGTCGCCTTCCTTCGCGCCCACCCGCTGTGGCTGCCCGTCACCCGTACGGAGGCGCGTCCCTTCCCGCCGCCCGAGCTGGATCCGACGCGGCTGTCCGCTTCCCCTGAGTTGCCGCCCGCGCCGCCTCGGGCGTGAAGGCGGGCTGCCCCCCAGGCGCAGTGAGCTCTTGCTTGGGGGCATGGGGTTTTGAATAGTCGGCGCGCCGCGCCGTCATAGCGCTGGAAATTCGCACCTACCGCCCGGGGGAGTCTTCGAGATGATGCGTCATGTCAGGTTGTGTGGGGCCCTTGCGATGGTGGCCGCCACCGTGCCGCTGACCGCCAGTGCCCAATCCGGAGGCCGCACGGACGGTCCAGAGGAGTCCGAGTACGGCAAGGGTGGCTACAGCGGCCCCGGAGGCCGGAGCGTGTCGCTCCAGCTCGACTGGGGCGCGGCCATCAACTCCCGCAAGCCGCCTCGGGGCGCGCCGGAAGGCCCGCCGCTGTTCGTGGGCGCCACGCTGTCGCTGTGGGGCGCGGACTGGTACCAGCTGGACGTGAGTGGTGCCTACGTGTTCGACGGGGGCCGCTTCGTTGGCATGGTGGGCCCGCGCTTCCGGACCTGGGGCTGGCCGCTGGTGTTCACCGCGGGCCTGAAGGCCGGCGCCATCGTCATCCCGGAGGGAGAGGGCCTGCGCTTCGGCATCTCCCCGCAGCTGGGGGCCGAAATCCTCCTGGGCGACCGCGAGAACATCCTCATGGCCCTCAACTACACCCCGGACATCCCCATTGGCGGTGGCGGCGTCACGCACCGGCTGGGCATGTCCGTGGGCTACAAGTTCTAGCAAGGAGGTTTCGACATGATTGCCCAGCTGCTTGCCGCCACGCTGGCGTTGACCTCCAGCCAGGCGCCCGTCTCTGTTTCCGGCCGGGGAAGCCCGCAGGTGAACCTGCCGTTTCCGTCCGGAGACGTGCAGACCTACAACATCATCCAGTGGGACCCCAACCAGCTCCCACGCATCTACGAGCGCTCCGACCAGCTCCCCCTCACCGACGAGGAGCTGACGAAGCTGTCCCAGGCTGGCTTCGAGCCCGCCCAGCTCGTGAAGATGATTGAAGAGCGCCGCTGCGCCTGCGACGCCAGCGCGGACGGCCTCATCCGGCTCAAGAAGGCCGGCGTGGACAAGGATGTGCTGGCCGCGGTGTCCCGGCACGGCCTGGCGCCCAACCGCGGGTTGAACCTGCTGGTGACGTTGGACTTCACTGGTGAGAGCCGCACCGCGCGCGAGGCGTTCCTCTACTTCTTCGTGGACGATGGCGACATCACCCGCGTCTTCACCGCCAACATCCCGGAGCTGCTGCGCCGCCGCAACAGCCACGAGACGACGGTGGACCGCAGTGACATCCTCGTCGCGCGCACCGTGCGCCGCGTCCAGTTGGCGGGCCAGGTGCCGCTGCGCACCTACGGCAAGCACAACGTGCTGGTGGTTGCCAGCGCCAGCCCCACGCTCACGCATCCGTCCCAGCTCACCGCGCAGGAGCTGTCGCGGTCGCAGCGCTACACCTTCGACTACCCTCGTGCGTCGCTGCAGAACGTCTGCCGCCTGACGGCCGGGTACCGCCGCGACGCGGTGCTCGCCTACAAGTGGAACTTCGAAGGCAGCCGCTTCGAATGCGAATGGAACTAGGAGTGACCCGCACCATGAACACCCGCCGCCTGCTTCTGTCCGCCTGTCTCGCCGCTTCGCTGTCCGCCTGCACGGGCCCGCGCGCCTTTACGCGTGGCACGTACGAGGACCCGAACACCATCGAGATGCTGTCGGACCGCTTCAACGAGAACGACCTGCAGCTCATCGCGAAGAAGATGGCGGAGTCGCTCGCCACCTCGCCGCGCTTCGCCCAGCCCCGGCCGGATGGCTCGCTGCCCATCGTCCTGGTGGGCAAGCTGAAGAACAGCACCTCCGAGCACATCGACATGCGCTCGCTGGGTGACAAGATTCAGACGGCGCTGGCGCAGACGGGCCGCTTCGCCCTGGTGGACCAGCAGGCGCGCCAGGACATCGCGGAGGAGTACGAGTACCAGCAGTCCGGCTACGTCGACCCGAACACCGCCAAGGGCCCGGGTCAGCAGACGTCGGTGGACTTCCTGATGACGGGCGACCTCGCCTCCATCATCCAGGAGGTCGGCCGGGACAAGCTCGTCTATTACAAGATGACCGCGAAGCTCAGCAACGTGCGGACCGGCCTCATCGAGTGGACGGACGAGAAGCAGATCCGCAAGAAGTTCGAGAAGCGCGGCGTGAGCTGGTAACGGGCGCATCCTTCCATGTCCATCCACTCCCGCAGCCCGGTCCGCCTGAGCGGGTGGAGCGCGCTCGCGCTCGCGAGCGTGCTCCTCCTGTCGTCGGGCTGCGCGGGTGATTATGTGGCACGCACCCGGGGCGTGCGGTCCGCATACCAGTCCGGGGACTATTCGCGCGCGCTGTCCACGCTGGAGGCCGCGGCGAAGGAAGGGCCCGAGCAGGACCGCCTGCTGGTGTTGATGGACAAGGGCATGGTGTTGCACGCCGCCGGGCAGTGGGCGGAGAGCAACGCCGTGCTCGAGGAGGCGGAGCGGCTCAGCGAGCAGATCGACAGTGTCTCCGTCAGCGAGGAGGCGAAGACGCTCGTCACCAACGAGCGTCAGCGCACCTACCGAGGGGAGGACTTCGAGAAGCTGATGATTTCCGTCCTCCAGGCGCTCAACTACGCGGAGCTGGGCGACGACGAAGCCGCCATGGTGGAGGTCCGCCAGGTCAACGAGCGCCTGGAGAAGATGATCGCCGAGGAGAAGAAGCCCTACGAGCAGCTCGCGATTGCCCGCTACCTGGGCGGCGTCATCCGGGAGGACCAGCGGGACTGGGACTCGGCCTACATCGACTACGCGAAGGCCTATGAAATCGCGCCCCGCAAGGACGCGCTGGCCGAGCCCCTGCTGCGGCTGGCGCAGAAGGTGGGCCGCGACGACATGTACGCGGAGCTGCTGGCGAAGTACCCGGACGTCCCGCACGCGCCGCTGGCGCCGGACGAAGGGCAGCTCGTCGTCGTGGTGGAGGCGGGACTGTCTCCCGAGAAGCAGCGCGGCTCCAGGGACCCGGGCGGCGGTGGCGACCTGATTGAAGTTCCCACCTACCGGAACCGGGGGCTCGCGCCGCCCGTGAGTGTCGCCCTGGAGAACCAGTCCCAGCAGGCGGTGACGGTGACGTCCCTGGCGGACGTGGCCGTGGTCCACCTGAATGACCGGATTGGCCGCATGTTGGCGAAGCAGCTCGCGGGCGTGGCCGTGAAGGCGGGCGTGGCGGCGGGCGTGGGGGCGCTGACGAAGAGCGATGAGCTGGGCGTGCTGACCTTCCTCGTCCTCAACGCGATGAATGCGCCAGACCTGCGTTCCTGGCTCTCCCTGCCCGCGGAGTTCCAGGTGGCGCGCTTCCGCGTGCCCGCGGGGAATCACACCGTGCGTGTGACGAGCTGGGGGCAGGTGACGGAGCATCCGGTGGAGGTGGAACCGGGCCGAGTGGAGTTGTTGGTGCTCCGGCGCTACTGATTTGGTTTTTTGATGTAGGGTGCGCGCCCCATGTCGCCGGTCCTGGCCACGGTGGCCCTGTATTCCCTCATCATCGTCCTCGGCGCGCTGGCTGGCGCTGTGGTCGTCGTCTTGAACGACCGACCCACCCATCTGGTGCGCTTCCTGGCTTTCGCCGCGGGCGTGATGCTGGGCGCCGCCTTCTTCCACATGCTGCCGGAGGCGTATCTGGGGGGCGGATGGTGGGCCTTCGCCCTGGTGCCCGCGGGCTTCGCCTTCCTGTTGGTGCTGGAGCGCTACCTCGTCGCGCACGCGGGCGAGGACATCTCCCACGGAGACACCATGGCGGGCACCGGGCACTCAGTGCATCCGGGCCACGTGCTGGGGCTCACCGCCTTCCTGGGGCTGTCCACGCACACGTTGTTTGACGGGATTGCCCTGGGGTCGGCGGTGGAGGAGGGCGTGGGGGGCATGGCGCTGCTGGCCATCGTCGCGCACAAGGTGCCCTCCGCGCTGTCGCTGGCCTCCATCCTCAAGACGGAGGGGCGCTCGAAGGCCTCCATCCTGTCGCTGTCCACGCTGTACGGGATGATGGTGCCGGCCGGCGCGCTGCTCTACTTCCTCTTCGATGCGATGCTGCAGTTCGAAAGCCTCGCGGCCAAGGCCCTGGCTTTCTCCGCGGGCACGTTCCTCTACATCGCCGTGTCGGACCTGCTGCCGCACGTGCACCGGCACGGCAAGGACCAGCCGGGCCGCAACGTGCTGGCGCTCTTCGCGGGCCTGCTGCTGATGTTCCTGCTCGCGCGGCTGATGGGGCACCCCGAGCACCCCGGCCACTGAGCGCCCTTCATGGAAAAACGCACCGACTGGTACGAACACCCGCAGTACTACGAAGCCATCTTCGGCACGGACACCGTGCGCGAGGTGGACTTCCTCCAGACGCTCAGCGAGCGCTTCGGCACGGGCGGCAAGCTGTGGCTCGAGCCGGCCTGCGGCGCGGGGCGGCTCGTGGAGGAGGCATCGAGCCGGGGCCTGCGGGTGGTGGGCTATGACATCTCCGAGGCGATGCTGGCCCATGCGCGAAAGCGCCTGACGCCGGCGCAGCGGCGGCGCGTGAAGCTGGGGCCGTCACGCATGGAGTCCTTCGCCGACCCGTCGCTGGAGGGGCAGGTGGACTTGGCGCACTGCCTGGTGTCGACCTTCCGCTACCTGGACAGTGAGGCCGCGGCGCGCCAGCACCTTCTGGGGACGCGGCGGCTCTTGAAGCCGGGCGGCATCTACGTGCTCGGCTTCCACCTGACGGACTACGCGCGCGCCCGGCCCGAACACGAGCGCTGGGTGGGGCAGGTGGGGGAGGACCGCGTCGTCTGCAACACGAACGAGGGCCTTCCGGAGCAGCGGGCGCGGCGCTCGCCCATGCGCAACCGCCTGCGCGTCACCGGGCCGGACAAGGACTGGCTCATCGAGACCCAGTGGTACTTCCGCACGTACAGCAATGCCCAGGCGGCGAAGCTGTTCCGCGACGCGGGCATGCGGGTGCTGGCCGGGTACACCTTCGACTACGACATCAACGCACCTGTGGAGCGCGGCAGCCTCCGGTTGGACCGCGTCTTCGTCCTCCAGCCGGACCCCGAGTCTCCGTCCGTGGACCCTGCCGAGCCTGGGCGTGCGTCCGCGCGGAAAGCGCCCAAGAGGGCCTCGACGCCCCAGAAATCGCGCAAGATTTCACGATGAGGGCGTTTTAGGAGGGTTGAAGAGGTACTCCTGGTGAATTCTGGGCGGCCTGCGTTCTGATGGGACGCGGGCGCGTCCTGCTGGAACGCAAAACAGGCCCCTCGTGGTGGCCGCGTTCACCCATCCCCCTGGAATCACACGAATGTCGCGTCTGGCACGGGACGCGCATGTCGTTTTGCCGTGGCGCTTCGGGAAACCGGGCTGCCCCGCAGTATCGGAGTTTCGGGAACGCGGAAGGAGGGGCCGCTCCTTCCGCGTTCTTCATCTCCGCTACACTCCGTCCCCCTGATGTGGTTCCTGACAGAGCCTGTCGGAGGGCATTGGACGGAGGCGAGTGGATGCAAGACGAGATGGCGCAACTCCTCACGGATTTGCGGGGAGCCAAGGACTTCGAGGCCGCGGCTGCCGCAACGCTCCGGCGGCTGCAGGCCGTCGCCCAGGAGGCCGTTGCGTCCAGTCGGTACGCAGCCCGGGGCCGGGTGTTGCGAGGCATCGTCCACCTCCGCCCCGGCGAGGCCTACCGCAGTCTGGCCGCACTGGAGGTAGGGGCTGCGGAGATTACGGATGCCAGTGTAGGCACGCCCTTCTTCACCTCCGCCACGGCCTGGCGCGCGGTGGTGGAGCACCGGTGCGCGGTCTCCATCGACGTGAATGTCGGGACGGTGCAGCCCCATGCGCCCAACGCTCCCGTGACGGGAGACCCGAGCCTGGCGGGCTTCAACAGCCATGAGAGCCGGCAGCGCTTCCTGGGCCGTCATGCGACACACGTCTGCGTGCTTCCGCTGCGCACGCCGGGTGGGGACATCGAGGGCATGATTTCGCTGGAGGCGGACTGCCTGGCCGCGATGGGGCAGGACTTCGTCTGGCTGGAGGCGGGGGACCGGCTCCAACTGCTGGCGGACGTGGCGGCGCCGTACCTGGCCCGGCTGCCGCAGCGGCCCGTGGCCCGGCCGGAGGTGGATGAGTTCCTCCCGGTGGTGGGGCGCTCCATGGCGGAGCTGCTGCCCATCCTCCGCGTCTTCGCGCTGCAGGATGAGACCATCCTCATCAGCGGCGCCACGGGCGCGGGCAAGTCACGGCTGGCGCGCTGGTGCCACGAGCGCTCCAACCGCCGCGGCAAGCCCTTCGAGACGCTGGACCTGGTGACGGTGCCGGAAGACCTCCAGATGGCGGAGCTCTTCGGCTGGAAGAAGGGCGCCTTCACCGGCGCGGTGCGAGATGCCCCCGGCAGCGTGGCCCGCGCGGAGGGCGGCACGCTGTTCATCGACGAAATCGACAAGCTGTCGCTCAAGGCCCAGGCGGGGCTGCTGCACCTGCTGGAGTCGCGCAGCTACCGGCCGCTGGGCGAGGGCACCGGTGAGCGGCAGGCGGACGTGCGCTTCATCATCGGCACCAACGCGGACCTGCACGCGGAGGTCCGCGCCGGCCGCTTCCGCGAGGACCTCTACTACCGCGTCAACGTGCTGCCGGTGCGCATGCCGGCCCTGCAGGAGCGCCAGGACGAAATCCCCCTGTGGGCGCAGTACATGGTGAACCGCCGGCACCGCGAGCGCTCGCCGGACGGCCACGCCCGGCTGATGAAGGAGGCGGAGCGGCTGCTGGTGGGGAGCCCCTGGCCGGGCAACCTGCGGCAGCTCGACAACATCGTTCGCCGCGCCTACACGCTGGCCATGGTGGAGCACGCGGACGCCTCGGGCGAGCTGGTGCTGCACGAGAAGCATGTCGCTCGGGCGCTCGACTATGAGCAGGCCCCGGGAGCCCGGCCGCTGCCGGAGGCGCTGCGCGCGGCCGCGCAGGCCTTCGTCGCCGAGGCGCGCCGCCGCAATGCCCCGTTGGATTTGGACCTGGCCGATGCCTTCCGCGGCATGGTGTTGGGGTTCGCCATCCGCCAGGTGGGGCGGGACGAGGGCTTCAAGCTGCTGGGCCGCGAGAGCCTGGTGAAGAACCGCAACCACCACAAGGCGCTCAAGCGCGAGCTGGAGAAGGTGGACTCGCTCTACAAGGCGCTGGGCGAGGAGGGCTCGCCCTTCTCCGACTTGCTGTCGGAGGTCGAAGCCGTCTGAGTCGCGGCGCCCGGGACGCTACCGGGCGTCGGCGTGGGGGCCCGCGGCGATGCCCGTGGCGCCCCGGGCCAGCTCGTCACACACGAGCGCGTGGAGCCGGAAGGCCATGCGCGCTTCCTGCACCACCTCTCGCGCCTCGTCCTCGTCCAGCTCCAGCCCGTCGAGGCGCGAGTGGATGCGGACGCGGAAGGCCGCCAACCCGGCCTCGGGCACCGTGCCGTAGAAGGTGGTGCCCTGGCCTTCCGCCAACTCGAAGGCGTTCGTGATTCGCCGCGCCCGGCGGTGCCCGCTGAAGACGTCCAGCACGCAGCGCGCGTAGGCGTGCGCCACCAGGAGGTGAGGGGCGTCTTCGGCCACCTCCCGGATGCGCTCGGCATGCAGCCGCGTCTCCACGCAGGCGAAGGTGTCCGCCCGGGACTCGCCGCAGAAGTACGTCAGGTCCGCTTCCAGCGCGGAGGCCAGCCGCAGCTCGGGCAGCAGCAGCGCGGTGGTGAGCGTGGTGCCCATGACGTGGGGCAGCGCCGCTTCGAACGCCGCGTAGAGCGTGTGGAGCTGCCGCAGGTGGCTTACGTAGTGCTGCGCCCGGACGTACTGGCCGTAGATGCCGCCCTCCCACGCGTCGAGGAAGAGGGACTGGATGAACAGCGAGCGCTCCGCCTGCTCGGCCAGCTTCGCCGTGCCTTCCGCCAGCAGTACGGACAGGGGCGCCGGGGTGGTGGCCTGGGGCTGCTGCGGGGACGCAGGGAGCTGGGGCTCCACCAGTCGCTTCACACGCGCGGACACATCCGTCCGCGGCAGCCGCAACGTGCCGGTGGCGCTCACTGCTTCCACCCGCTACCGGCCAGCGTGCTCATCGCCAGGGGCCCGGTGTCCTCGTTCGCCAGGGACTCCAGCGGTGTGCCCAGTTGCTGGAGCGCCTCCGCCAGCGTCATCCCGATGGCGCGGAGGACCTCCTCCTCCACGCGAATCGTCACCGGCCCCATGGCCAGGTGGATGTGCCCGCACGAGCACTGCGTCACTTCCGCGCATGGACCTCGCGCCAGTACCGTCTTGCCGCATCCCTGACCGGGCATCGTTGTTGTCCTTGATTTTGATTTTGAGTATCGAAATCAAAATAGATGATGCACCAAAGGCCGGCGGAGAGCAAGCCCCGGCCTTTTCTCGACTTGCTCCGAGTGTGGGGAATGAGAACGGCGTGGGACAGCGGGGCGTCAGCGGCCCAGAGGCTGGCGCTGCGCGTCCCTCAGGCCCACCAGCACGCTGGAGCCGCTGTCCGCCACGCGCAGCTCGCCGTAGCGGGCGCCCTCGTAGCGGTCGGCGTGACCTTCCTGGAAGAAGAAGGCCTCCGCGCCCAGGCGGAAGCGCTCCTTGCGCAGGCGGTACCGGAGCTTGAGCTCGCCGGGCGCCAGCGGGGTGTCGGGTGTGTCGAAGCGCACGAAGGAGCCCACGCCATTCGCGTCCAGCCGCAGCACCATGTTTCCGTCCTTGGCGGTGGTGACGGGATTCGCGTCCCGCTCGCGGCTGATGGCGTAGTCCAGCACCATGTAGTCGCCCTGAATCAGCGAGCGCGGGTCGACGGGGGCCAGCTCCAGCAGCACCGGCGTGCCCGAGCGCAGCACGTGCTCCTTCTGGACGACGAGCCCCGCGGGGACGAGCAGCGCGAAGGCCAGCCCGCCGAAGATGACCGCCGTGCGCACCATCACCGCACCTCCGACGCCGGGGCGGGGAAGCGCCGCAGCAGGAACGAACGCAGGCCCAGGAACACCAGGCCGCTGCCCATCAACGCCAGCGACTTGGCCAGCAGCGTGAGGCCCAGGTCGTAGTAGTACCAACTGCCGGACGCGAGCAGGTACGCCACCGCCAGCCCCAGCAGCACGCTGCTGCGCCGGTGGAAGCCGAGCACCAGCATGCCCACGGCGGTGATGACCGCCGGTGTATGGGGCGTGAGCACGGCCACCAGCGTCAGCGCAGCGAACACCGCCGCGCCCGCCACGCCGGTGGGCTCCATCGCCAGCTCACGCAGCACCCGCCACGCCGTGTACAGCGTCAGGGCTGTCAGCCCCAGCGTCAGCACGGCATCTGGGAGTGCGGAGACAGTGTCGAAGAGGTGCCGGGCCACGTCCCGCATGCCGCGCGCCAGCAGTACGCCGGGGATGGCGCACGCGAGCGCGAAGGCCACCGGCCCCACCAGCTCGCCCGTGGTTCCCCGTCGCAGCCGGGCCTGCTCCAGGAAGAGGAAGTACATCAGCGCAGCGCAGCCCAGAATCAGCAGGTCCAGCGCGAAGCCACCCACCACGTGCCAGGCGAGGAATCCGGCCGCGCCCACCACCCCCAACGTGCTCAGGAAGCGGAGGATGGCGTCTGGGTAGACAAAGAGCAGCACGCCACTGATGACCAGCACCAGCGTCGCGGCGACGTTTTCGTTCTCCGTTTCGATGCCGAAGCTGGCGGAGGCCATGGCGGCGCCGGCCAGACACAGCGCCAGCGCGAGCTGCTCGATGAAGACGCCGCGCAGCGTGCGACGCAGCATCGTCGCGCCCGCGCACAGGCCCAGGCCCACCACGCCCATCACGACCTGCTCCTCCCAGAGGCCCGCGCAGGCGAAGAAGCTCAGCACGAAGATGGCGGACAGCCAGGCGCCGACGCCAGCGAAGGCCTTCACGAACCAGGGCACGGCCACGGACTGGCGCTGGTGGGCCTCCAGGGCCACGCGGGCCCGGTCCGCGGCGTCGGGCTCGAGCTGGCCTTCGGCCTGGAGCGCGTTCAACACGTCCTGCAACGAGGGACGCAGGGCCATGTCAGGACTCCTCCGTGGCGCCGGTGACGCGGGCTTCGTGCCGCAGCCACCACACCGCGAGCGCCACCTGGGCGATGACGAAGAGCGGCAGCACGAAGAGGCCCAGGACTTCCACGTCCCGGTAGGAGTCGAAGACGATGCTGACGGCGCCGGAGGTCAGGAGCGTCATCACGCTCACCGCGCCGAGCGTGAGCATGAACAGCTCGCCCTTCAGGTGCCGGTGCAGGGCGTACTCTGCCGCGAGCGAGGCCAGCACCAGGAGGAGCGCCACCACGGCGCCGGTGGGGGCTCGCGCCGGGTGCATGATGAATGGCACCGAGGCGATGAGCACCGGCGCCACCGCCATCACCGCCAGCACCCGGGGCACCCAGCGCGCCTGGAGCCAGGACACGCGCAGGTTGGCGAAGTGCTCGTAGGTGGCCCAAGTGAAGCCGTTGAGCCCGCCCAGCACCACCGCCAGCCAGTAGGTCTGGTCCAGCTCCGTATCCAGCACCTGCTCCCAGAAGAGGAGGATGCCGGTGTTGACCAGCACCAGCGCCAGCAACCCCAGAGGCGCGAAGCGGGACACCGCCACCCAGGGAAGGATGAGCACGGCCCAGCCGATGAACAGCTCATACGGGTCCGCGCCTGTCTGATACGCCTGCCCGTAGACGGCCAGCAGCGCGCCCACGAGCACCGAGGCCGCGAACAGGGACAGTTGCCCGCCCAGCGTCGCGCCTTGCTTCCAGGCGCCCACGGCCGTGCCGGTGATGGCCGCCGCGATGAGGCCCAGCTTCGCGAAGCGGTGCATGTCCGCCCAGTTGTACGCGAAGAAGTAGATGACTCCTGCGAGCACCAGCAGCGCGCCCAGGCCCATCAGCGTGGTGGAGAGGAAGCGCCGCCAGTCCTGCCGCGGCGGGGTGGCCACGGACAGGTGCAGCGCGCGCTCCAGGGTGGTCGGCGTCAGGATGCCAGCGTCCGCGAGTGCCCGGAGTCGCTCCGGCGTCGCGTCAAGGTCGAGCAAGGGTTTCAACACGGGCGCAGTCTAGCTGTCCGGCCGGGGAGCGCGTCCATCGGCATGCCTGCCGCGCCTGTCCGAAGGTCGGCCCGTGGGCCATGCTAGGCTGCCCGCCCTCGTGTGAGGCTCGCACGTGTGCCAAGGGGCCCTGTCCATGGCGGCGAACCTGGAGTGCCCGAAGTGCGGCAGCGAACTCGACGTGACGGGGCGGGCCCCGGGCGCCATCATTCGCTGTGCCTGCGGGAACCTGTCAGCCGTCCCGAAGCGCTCCTATTGGGCGAGCCCGCGCGGCGTGGCGCTGGCCCTGGGGATGTTCTTGCTCTGCCCCTGTGTGGGCATCCTGGCCGCCATCGCCATCCCCAACTACAACAAGCTTCCGGTGCGCTCCAAGCAGCAGGAGTGCAAGGCGAACCTCCGTGGCCTCTACGCCGCCCAACGCAACCACAACGCCGAGCACGGCACCTTCGAGCCGCGCATCGTGAAGGCGGGCTTCATCCCGGAGCGAGGCAACCGCTACGCGTACTTCACGGGCACGGGGCCGCTGGTGACGCGCGACGCGGAAGAGGACGCGGTTCCGGCGGACGCGGAGGGTGTTGGCGTGGACCGCTCGCGGGACACGAGCCGCCGGGCCATCACCCTGGCGGACCTTCCCGCGTGGGTGTCCCGGCAGGTGGGTGTCTTTGGGACGTGCCCGGATTGCTACGTCACCATGGCCTGCGCGGGGAACATCGACATCGATGACACGGTGGATGTCTGGCTCATCTCCACGAAGCCGCTCAAGGATGAGTTCGGCGAGGCCGTTCCTCCCGGCACCCCGACGAATGTCGTGAACGACGTCGACGGTTGACGGGCCCGGTCCGCTGGGAGTCGTCGCTTCGCCCGGCGAAATCGTCGTGGGCGGACGACCCGGAAATCCCGCGCTTTACGTATCTGACTTTGAGAGCGACGGACGGATGGACGGGCCTGAGTCCCATTCCGCCTCGCTCGCCAATCACAGAAAGGTTTCAACCGTGCGCTCGATGATGAAGCGTCTCTCCCTGGGTGTATGCATTTCTACGTCGATGGCGTTGCTGGGGTGCGGCGGCGAGATGATGGACGCCGACGCCATGGCGGACATGGCGCTGCCCGAGGAGGCCGTGGGCACCACCTCGTCCGCGGTGGAGACGGTCAGTGACTTCCGCTTTCGCACCGCCAACCGCTACGCGGGCATTCATGGCTACGCGGCGGGCTACGGCAACTTTCATGAGGCCAACTACGGCGCGGGCGTGGTGCGTGGCACCATCCTGCTCAAGCCGGGCACCGTGGCGCACTACCTCGCGGTGCCCCGCTCCTCCCTGGGCAACACGGCGCTGAGCAACATCCCTGAGCTGTTCCGCCGCGCGCAGGACTACGGCAACGCGCACGGGTTGGGTATCGCGCTGCCCGCGTTCGAGCAGGGCCTCAACGGCTCTATCGTGGAGTACGGCATCCACTTCCTCCACCCCAGCGTCGTCGAGTTCCGCGACGTCCCGGGCTGGGCCATTGGCTACCCGGATGTGACGGACGCCGGGGCCATGATGCGCGCCGCCAGCGACTACGCCTCCTCGAACGGCTTCGCCGCGGGCCTGCCCACCTTCCACTCCGCCATCTACAGCGGCACGAGGGTGTACGGCATGCACCTCATCCGTCCGGGCTACGCCGATGCGCGGGACGTACTCGCGGACGTGCTCGCGATGCAGGACCGCTTCAGTTCAGACCCTGCCACCGTCACGGGCGACAACTGGGCCCGGACGCTGCGGCGCCACGAGGCAGCGCAGGACTCCATCCAGACCTGCACCCACCTGACCACCCTGGAGAAGGCCGCGCTGCGCAGTGCCTACCGCAAGGCCATCCGCCACTCGGGCACGAACGAGGCCGGCATCAACGCGCGGGCGGAATTGGGGGGAGACGATGTCTGGATCAACTTCGGCGTGCTCTTCCCTCAGGGGGACACGGAGATTGCCCAGACGCTCATCCACGAGATGATGCACATCGCCGGTTACTCGCACCCGGACCGCCGCAACGGCATCGACACTCCGTATGACGGTGGCCCGTACTACAACTCCGCGCCGCTGCGCGCCGAGCTGTGCATCGCGGGCTTCCAGAGCATCCACTCGACGCGTGAGTCCAGCCGCGAGTCGCAGACGCGCTGAGCGGAGAACGGCTCGGCCGTGGGGGAGCCGAATTAGGGGGAGAACAGGGGGCTCCGCGCGGTCCAGGCGGAGCCATCCTCCCAGTCAAGCGGCCGCAGGTCCGCGGAGGAATCGCGCGACGTGAGGGGGCTGAAGGGATACCGCGCTGCCAATGATGAGGCAGTTGCGAGGGATGGCTCATTGGCGAGATCGGGGTGATAGGGTGCCGCGCTGTCCGTTCATTGGGGCGCGGACATTCACCGGGGGATTCTTCGTCAATGGCAGATATCAAGTGTCCGGCGTGCGGCACGAAGCTCGACGTAACCGGACTCAAGCCGGGTTCAAGCATCCAGTGCTCATGTGGAAACAAGGCTTCCGTGCCGCGCTCCAGCCGGAAGAAGGTCTTCCTCATCGTGGCGGGTGTCTTTGCCGTGCTGCTCATTCCGTGCTTCTTCTTCATCGTCGGCGGCATCAGCGGCTTCCAGGGCTCCAAGAACCGCGCGATGCAGGCCATGTGCAATTTGCAGTTGAGGCAGTGGTACATCGCCCAGATGGCTCACTACGCCGAGCACGACGCCTATGAGCCTGTCTTCGCGAAGTTGAACTATGAAATTCCGCGGGGCAATCACTTCGCCTTCCTGGCGGGGAGCGCGCCAGCAGATGCTCGTGACACGGCTGGGGCCACCTCAGTGGAGGACGCCGTCGCCGTGGGGGTGGACGTGGCGACGAACCCGGCCTTGAAGGCCATCCAGTTCGGCGAATTGCCGGTGCTCGTGGCCAAGCAGGTCGGCCTTTCGGGGGAGTGCCCTGACTGTGCCATCACGGCCGCGTGTGTCGCCAATCTCGACCGGGATGGCGACCTGGACGTGTGGCTCATCTCCTCGAAGGAGCTCACCGGGCTGGATGGGCAGTCTGTGAATCCTGGTGAGCCCCTCCACTTCATGAACGACCTGAAGGACTGACGCGCGCGCTTTCGTGAGCGGTTGTGCGCGGACGGGCGCTCGCGTGCGCCGTCTCCCTCAATCCCGTGAGTCGTCGTCGTCCACGAGCATCATCCCGTGCTTCGTGAGCAGCTTGCGCAGGTACACCCGGGCGATACCTGCCTCGCGAGCCGCGCGGGAGATGTTCCGGTCGCAGCGCGCGATGAGGCCCTGGAGGTAGTCCCGCTCGAAGACCTCGATGAGTCGCTCCTTGGCCTCCTTGAAGGGCAGCTCCGCGTCGAGCGCGCCTTGTGGCGGCCGGAGCGAGCCGGAGGGGACGCCCATGGGCGGCAGGGTGTCCTCGCCCAGATGGATGGCCTGCTCCAACACGTTGCGCAGCTCGCGCACGTTGCCGGGCCAGGGGTACTGGGCCAACAGGGCGCGTGTCTGTTCGGACAGGGCGCTGGGCGGACGGCCCAGTCGCTCCAGCATGGCGTCGATGAGCAGCGGCAGGTCCTCCACCCGCTCCCGCAGTGGGGGCGGGACGACCTTGAGCACCGCGAGCCGGTGATAGAGGTCCTTGCGGAACTGGCCCTGTTGCACGGCCTGCTCCAGGTCGACGTGCGTGGCCGCGACGACGCGCATGTCCACCGTGCGGTAGTCGTTGGCGCCCACGCGCTTCACCTGCCGGCGCTCCAGTACGCGCAGGAGCCGGGGTTGCAGCTCCAGCGGCAGCTCCCCGACCTCATCCAGGAAGACGGTGCCTCCCTGGGCACGCTCGAAGGCCCCGGCGCGCTCCGCCTGGGCGCCCGTGAAGGCACCCTTCACGTGCCCGAAGAGCTCCGACTCCATCAAGGAGGGCGGAATCCCGGCGATGTCCACGATGATGAAGGGCCCACCGGCCCGGGCGCTCTCCTGGTGAATCGCCTCCGCGCACAGCTCCTTGCCCGTCCCCGTCTCGCCCTGGACGAGCACGTCCCCGCCGCCCGCGGCCACCCGCTCCAGGACGGTGAACAGCTCGCGCATCCTCACGCTGGCGCCCACGAGCGCGCCGAAGCTCCGCCGCGAGGACAGCGGTAGAGGCCGCTCCCGCGAATCCTCCGGCACCACCTTGAGGACGACGGTGCCCAGCGTCAGCGACGCCCCGGGCCGCACCTCCAACTCGGTGAAGCGCACGCCTTCATGGAAGGAGCCGTTGCGCGAGCCCAGGTCGGTGGCCACCACCCGTTCGTCCGTCACCTCCAACTGGAGGTGCTGCCGGGACACGACGCGGTCCGTCAAGACGATGTCGCACGTCGAGGACGTGCCGAGCCGAACCACCCCCGGGCGCAGGACGTGGCTGTGTCCCGCCTGTTCCCCGGAGAGCATCAGCAGCTTCAACCGCAAGGGGCCGCGCCGCGCCACCGGGATGGGCGCCGTCTGGACCAGCGCGTCCACCTCCGTGTCCATGTCACCTGGGTCCGCCACGGCGGGCAGGCTACCACCCCACCCAGGCGGGGGAGGGGGTGACAACTGTTGTTGCCACCTGACAACCGCGGTTACCAGGCCCGCCGGAGCGCCTTGCCGGGCGTCCTCCTCTGGAGCGCGCGCCTCGACTCGGCTCCGGAGGCGCTGGAGGGCCCTGGCACACCCACTGCAGTGGCCTGGGTCCGCATCGAGAACGACACCACCGAGCCGCCCACCCGCGATGTCTTGCCTTGAATGGCAAGGCAATCTGCGGGTGGGATTGTTTGTCTTTAATTTGTGCTCGCTCCCCTCGAAGGCGCGCGAAAAATAAATGAAAACACCGCACGAAACACCGCGCGTATCCGACAGAGAATGTTCATGTAGTCAGCGCGCGGGGCTTTCGGCTGAAACAGCCACCTGCCCCCAATCCAAACCATCGTAGCAATCGCTATCAGGAGTCACGACCATGAGCCTGTCCATCGCGAAGTCCATTCTGTGCAACGGCTTCTCCGGCAACACCCGTGGCTGCGGCCCCTCGGACCGCTACCAGGCGGCTTATCAGTCGATGGACCCGTCCAAGGCGGCGCAGACGGTGCTCAAGCACTTCGACGCCATCGAGGGTGTGGGCATGAACGCCAGCGGCAAGGGCGCCGGGGACAACAACATCGGGACGTCGGAGCTCAAGCGCGTGGCGGACCCGAACAGCGGCTTCCCGCCCGACGTCCGCGCCGCCGCGAAGTGGATGCTCGACCACCCCATCGCCCTGCGCTCGCTGGACCAGGGCGCCAGCAAGGCCCATGGCGGCAACAATGAGGTGCACCTGAGCAAGGCGGACCTCCAGGCGCGCGCGGGCAATGCGTCGGACTCCGGGGCTCCGCAGCGGCCTGGCTTCCCGCATCGTCCGCCGCTGTTCGGCTCCGGGTTCGGCGGCGGCTGCGGCGGAGGACTCGGTGGCACGGGCGGCCTGCCCAACCCCCACCGTCCCAACCTGCCGCCGCGGCTGGACCTGTGCGGCCCTTCGTTCGGCCCGCAGTCCCGCCCGCCCTTCGGCGCTGGCCGCCACGAGCCCATGGACGTCTACAAGGCGGCCCAGACGCTCAAGGACCACTTCAACTTCGCCGAGGGCGTGGGCATGAACGCCAGCGGCAAGGGTGCCGGGGACAACAACATCGGCATGTCGGAGCTCAAGCGCGTGGCGGACCCGAGCAGCGGCGCGCCGAAGGAGCTCCGTGAGGCGGCGCAGTTCCTGATCAACCACCCCACGGCGTTGCGCTCGGTGGACCAGGGCGCCAGCAAGTCCAAGTCCAGCAAGGAGGTCCACATCAGCCTCCAGGATTTGGAGTCCTTCACGGCGAAGGCGCCCCGTCGCGAGACGCAGTCCAACCGCCTGGACCTGGCGCAGTTCATGGGCCGGGCGAGCGTCTGGGGCTGAGCCCGCCCGCTGTCCCGGCGGCCCACCCGTCATGGGCCGCCGCGCTGTGCTGGAGGTGACTGGGAGCCGGGCCCTGGGGGGAGCCTGGCTGGCCATGTCCTGACACTGGCGCCTCCGGGGGGGAGGGCCCAGTGTCAGGGCATGGCAACCATCGACATCACCAAAGCCAACTTCAAGGAAATCGTCTCGAAGGAGGGAATCGTCCTCCTCGACTGGTGGGCCGAGTGGTGCGCACCGTGCCGCACCTTCTCACCTGTGTTCGAACAGGCGAGCGCGAAGAATCCGGACCTCGTCTTCGGCAAGCTCGACACCGACGCAGAGGTGGAACTCGCGGGGGCTTTCGCCATCCGCTCCATCCCCACGCTGATGGTCTTCCGTGACGGCATCATGTTGTTCGAGCAGGCGGGAGCGCTGCCGGCCAACGCGCTGGATGACCTCATCCGCCAGGTGCGCGCGCTCGACATGAACGAGGTGCGCAAACAACTGGTGGATCGCCAGGCACAGCAGGGCGCGCCGTCCCAGGCCTGAGACGGCACGCCTCTGTGCAGCGTGAAGACGGGCGGGCCTCTCGGGGGGAGAGGTCTTCCGCCACGTCTTCGTTTCAGCTCAGGACCTGCACCTTGCCGTGGTCATCGCAGTGGCCGTCGTGCGGGTGATGCAGGTGGCCGTCCACGAGATAGTCCATGTGGTCCCCGTGCGGCGCGGCCGCGTGGCCACACGAGGGGCCGTGGCGGTGCGTGGCTTCATGGGCACCACAGGCATGCTGCGGCGTGCATTGCGCGGGGTTGCGCGCGTCTTCGGCGAGCATGCACTCGTCCGTGTGGTCCGAGTGCGGGCGGTGCAGGTGCCCGTCGTGCAGATAGTCCACGTGGTCCTGGTGCTGGATGGCGGGGTGGCCACAGCCCTTGGCATGGACGTGGTCATGGCGCTCGTGCGTCTTGTGATTCATGGCAGCCTCCCTGGCGGCGGTGTCCCTGGATGACACAGCGGGACGGTCGCCATCCAGGAAGGCCAGGACAAGCGCCGCCAGGACGAGCTCCGACCGCCGGACGAGGCCGTGTCACCCGAACGCCGTCGGGCGTCTGCCTGCCGTGCGGCCGCTAGTGCTCCCGGGGCGCGGCGAGGAACGCCTTCAGCTCGGGGAGCACGCGCTCCGGGCGTTCCTGGTGGGGGCTGTGGCCCGCGTCCAGGCGCAGGAGCCGGGCCCGGGGAAGGCGCCGTGCCGCCTGCTCGGCGATGGAGACGGGCAGGGTGTCCTCGTGCTCGCCCCAGACGAGCAGCACCGGCGCCGTGATGGCGTCGAGCTTTTCCGCGCGATGAAAGACAGGCCCGGCCACGGGCACGAGCCGGTTGAAGGCCCGCGTGGCGTCAGGGCTGGCGTCCGGGCGGGTGAGCAGCTCGTACTCCAGGGCGCCCAGCCGCTCGCCCAGCGGCGTCGGGGGCGGCGGCGTCATCTGGGCCCAGGCCCATGGCCCCAGCGAGCGCGCCAGCCGTTCGGGACCGGCGCGGAAGAAGAGGCGGGCTTTTCGTGTCATCTCCGGGCCCAGGCCCATGGCATCCACCAGGGCCAGCCGCTCCACCGGTACCCGGCCGCGCAGCGCGAGCTCCAGCGCCACGAGCCCGCCCAGCGAGTGGCCCACCACGGCCACCGGGCCCGGGGCGAGCTGGGACAGGAGCGCCTCGATGGGGGCGGTGAAGAAGGCCGCCGCGTCCTCGCCGGTGGCCAGCGGGCCTTCGGGGGTGGACGACATGCCGAAGCCCGGCAGGTCCACCGCCAGCACGCGGTGGCTCCGGGCGAGGACCGTCAGGTAGGTGAACCACTGGGAGGCCGCGCCGCCTCGCCCGTGGAGCAGCACCACCGTGGGGCCGGCGCCCGCCTCCAGGACCCGGAGGGCCCCGCCGCCCGGCAACCAGTGAACCGTTACGACCACCGCGGGGGCCAACTGGGCCAGCAGCGCGGCTTCCACCGGCCCCACCGAGGGGGCCTTCATGCCGCCTTCCGCGACACCGGCGTCCGCCGGGAGTGGAACAGGGGTTGGCGTGGCGGCTGTGAGTGGTACATGGGGAGGACACTCCAGGAGGGGCGGACGGGCGGGCAACATACTGGAATGCGCGGCCCTCAGCGGTGTTGAGCCGGATACCCTGTAAACCCTAGGCTGCCCGCCGCCAGTCCGACACGAGGCGACATGAACACCGACATTCGCGCGCTCACCGAACGCGTGCAGCAGGAAAGCAGCTTCGTCGAGGTCCTCAACCAGGAAACCAGCAAGGTCATCGTCGGGCAGCGCTACATGTTGGAGCGCATCCTCATCGGCCTGCTGTGCAACGGGCACGTGCTGCTGGAGGGCGTGCCCGGCCTCGCCAAGACGCTGACGGTGCGCACCGTGGCGGATTCGCTCAGCGCCACCTTCATGCGCATCCAGTTCACCCCGGACCTGCTGCCCGCGGACGTGGTGGGCACCATGATCTACAACCAGCAGGCGGCGAACTTCACCGTCCGCAAGGGGCCCATCTTCGCCAACATCGTGCTCGCGGACGAAATCAACCGCGCCCCGGCGAAGGTACAGTCCGCGCTCCTGGAGGCCATGGCCGAGCGTCAGGTCACCATCGGCGACCAGTCCTTCCCGTTGCCCTCGCCCTTCCTGGTGCTGGCGACGCAGAACCCCATCGAGCAGGAAGGCACCTACCCGCTGCCCGAGGCGCAGGTGGACCGCTTCATGCTCAAGGTGAAGGTGGGCTACCCGACGCGCGATGAAGAGAAGGTCATCATGGACCGGATGTCCGGTGGCTCGTCGCCGCGCGCCCAGCGGGTCATCGACCTTCAGCACCTGGTCCGTGCGCGCGAGCTCGTCCACCACATCTACATGGACGAGAAGGTGAAGGAGTACATCCTCAACGTGGTGTTCGCCACGCGCGAGCCCAGCAAGTACGGCCTCAAGGACCTGGCGGACTACATCCAGTTTGGCGCCTCGCCGCGCGCCACCATCGCGCTGGCCCAGGCGGCGCGCGCGCATGCCTTCCTGCGCCACCGTGGCTTCGTCACCCCCGAAGACGTGAAGGCCATTGCCTTCGACGTGCTCCGCCATCGCGTCGCCATGACGTACGAGGCGGAGGCGGAAGACCTCACGCCGGAGAAAATCATCCAGCGCGTGTTCGACCGCGTCGAAGTCCCCTGACCCTTCCTCCTCGAGCCCGCCAGGCGCCCCGTGCTTCCCAAGGACCTCATCCGCCGCATTCGCAAGCTGGAGATTCGCACCCGCAAGGTGGTCTCCGACATGCTCGCCGGCCAGTACCATTCGGTCTTCAAGGGCCGGGGCATGGCCTTCTCCGAGGTGCGCCAGTACCAGCCCGGTGACGAGATTCGCATCATCGACTGGAACGTCACCGCGCGCATGGATGAGGCCTACGTCAAGGTCTTCACCGAGGAGCGCGAGCTGACGGTGATGCTGGTGGTGGACGTCTCCGCGTCGAAGGAGTTCGGCTCGCGCGAGCGCACCAAGTCGGAGATCGCCGCGGAGGTGGCGGCGCAGATCGCGTTCAGCGCCATCGCCAACAATGACCGGGTGGGGCTCGTCCTCTTCTCGGACCGCGTGGAGAAGGTGGTGCCGCCGCGCAAGGGCCGCACGCACGTGCTGCGGCTGGTGAGCGACATCCTCACGTTCCAGCCGCAGGGGCGTGGGACGGACCTGGCCGCGGGGCTCAACTACCTGACGCGGGTGGCGAAGCGGAAGGCGGTGACGTTCCTCATCTCCGACTTCCAGGCGCACGACTACGAGAAGCCGCTGCGGCTGGTGGGGCGCAAGCACGACCTGGTGCCGGTGGTGGTGGCGGACCCGTTGGAGGAGGCCTTCCCCCGGCTGGGCCTGGTGGACATGGAGGACCCGGAGACGGGCGAGCGCTTCGTCGTCGACACCAGCGACCCGCGCGTGCGGGGCCGCTTCGCCCGGGCCATGCAGGCCGCGCGCGACGAGCGGCGCAAGCTGTTCAAGAAGCTGGAGCTGGACCACGTGGAGCTGCGCGCGGGTGATGACCACGGCAAGGCGCTGGCGAACTTCTTCCGCGCGCGGGCCCGGAGGATGGCGGCATGAACCGGCTCATCCCCCTGCTGGCGGTGTGGCTCGTGGTGGCGGCGCTGGTGGTGGCGGCCCCGGCGTGGGCCCAGGCTCCGGCCCCTGCACCGGCGGCCGCGACGACGGAGCAGGTCGAACCTCGGAACCTGTCCGTGCGGCTGGAGCCGGAGCAGGTCCGCATCGGTGACCCCTTCGTCTACGAGGTGGTCATCACCCACCCGAAGGACCACCGCTACGAACTGAAGGTGCCCCAGGAGACGGGGGACTTCGAGTTCCTGGACCAGACGCGCCAGCGCCAGGACGGGCCGGACTCTGCGACCACCACGTTCCGGGTGCGGATGTCCGCCTTCGCCCTGGGCTCGGTGGCGGTGCCGGCGCTGCCCTTCGACGTGGCCACGCCGGAGGGGCCCAAGGCGTTCACGGTGCCGGGCCGCACGGTGGAGGTGACGTCCACGCTGCCACCGGACGCGGAAGGGCAGGGCGCGGACCTCTTCGACTACAAGCCGCCGGAGGAGGTGCCCATCCGTTCGTGGCGCCTGGTGCTCACGGTGCTGGGCGTGCTGGCCGCGGCGCTGCTGGCGTGGGTGCTCTTCCGCTGGTGGAGGAACCGGCCCAAGCACGTGGAGGTGGTGCCGGCGCTGCCCCTGGACGTGCGCACCCGCAAGGCGCTGGACGCGCTGAAGGCGGAGGACCTGCCCTCGCGCGGCCGGGTGAAGGACTTCTACTTCCGGCTGTCCGAAATCGTCCGGGGCTACCTGGGCGAGCGCTACGGCTTCGAGGCGCTGGAGTGCACCAGCTCCGAGCTGATGGCGTCGCTGCGGCGCATGTCCACGCCGGGGCTGCCGGAGGACAAGCTGATGCGCTTCGTGTCCGAGTCGGACATGGTGAAGTACGCACGCGCGGATGCCTCCGCTGACGCCTGCCGCGACGCGCTGGCCTTCGGCTACTCGCTCATCGACACGACGTACGTTCCGCCACCGCCGCCCCAGGCTCCCGACAATGCCGCCGCTCCCCGCGTTCAATAACCCCGAGGCGCTCTGGGGGCTGCTGCTCGTGCCGCTGCTGCTCTGGCAGGCTTGGCGGGAGCGGCGTGCCCGCGCCACGCTGCGCTTCTCCGCGGCGCATGTCTTCGCCCGGGGGGGCCGCGGCTTCCGCGCGTACCTGCTGCCGCTGCTGCCGCTGCTTCGCGTGGCGGCGGTGACGGCGGCGGTGCTGGCCATCGCCCGTCCGCAGGTGCGTGACTCGCGCGTGCGGGACCTGTCGGTGGAGGGCATCGACATCGTGGTGGCGTTGGACCTGTCCACGTCGATGGAGGCCGGTGACTTCCGTCCGCAGAACCGCATGCACGTCGCCAAGGAAGTGCTGAGCGAGTTCATCGCCAACCGGGTGAATGACCGCATCGGCCTGGTGGTGTTCGCGGGCGCGGCGTACACGCAGGCGCCGCTGACGCTGGACTACGGCGTGCTGAAGGAAGTGGTGAAGCAGCTGCGCACGCGCGTGCTGGAGGATGGCACGGCCATTGGCGACGCGCTGGCCACGTCCCTCAACCGCCTGCGGGACTCGGAGGCGAAGAGCCGGGTGGTGGTGCTCATCACCGACGGCGACAACAACTCCGGGAAGATTTCGCCCATGGACTCGGCGAACATGGCCCAGGCGCTGAAGGTGCCCATCTACACGATTCTGGTGGGCAAGGGCGGCAAGGTGCCCTTCCCGCAGGGCACGGACCTGTTCGGCAACACCGTGTGGCGCGACACGGAGATTCCCATCAACCCGGAGCTGATGCAGGACATCGCGGACCGCACCGGCGGCGAGTACTACCGCGCCACGGACCCCGAGCAGCTGCGAGAGGGACTCCAGAAGGTGCTCGATTCGTTGGAGCGCTCGAAGCTGATGGAGGGCGGCGCCAGCGCCACCTACCGCGAGGAGTTCCATCCCTTCCTCCTGGCCGCCTTCGGCCTCGCCGCGCTGGAGCTGCTCCTGCGCGCCTCCTTCCTGAGGGTCTTCCCGTGACGCCCGTGGAACCCTGGCGCTTCACCGTGCTCGGTTACCAGGCGGGGCTCGCGCAGCCCCTCTTCCTGCTGTTCGTGCTCGCGGGCATGATGCTGGGCCTGCTCGCGCTGGTGGGGGCGCTGCGGCGCCGCTCGCGCGTGCGGGCGCTGCTGCATGAACGCCATGCGGAGCGCTTCACGCCGGGCGTGTCGGTGTGGCGTCCGGCCACGCAGGGCGGGTTGTACGGCCTGGGGTTGGCGCTCTTCGGCTTCGCGCTGGCGCAGCCGCAGTGTGGCACCAAGAGCGAGCTGACGAAGCGGCGCGGCATCGACGTGGTGGTGGCGCTGGATGCCTCCAAGTCCATGCTGGCGCGGGACATCCAGCCCAGCCGCCTGGAGCGCGCGAAGCTGGAGCTGACCACGCTGCTGGACGAGCTGAAGGGCGACCGCGTGGGCCTGGTGGTGTTCGCGGGCGATGCGTTCATCCAGTCCCCGCTCACGTCGGACTACTCGGCGGTGAAGCTGTTCTTGCGCGCGGTGGACCCGGAGGTGATGCCCCAGGGCGGCACCAACGTGGGCGCGGCGCTGCGGCTGTCGCGGCAGGTGCTGGAGAACGCGGACCGCGGCTCGAAGGAGCGCGTGGTCGTCCTGCTGACGGACGGCGAGGACCTGGTGGGCGACGTGGCGGAGGCCACCGAGGCGCTGAAGGACGCGGGCGTGCAGGTGCTGGCGGTGGGCGTGGGCTCGGAATCCGGTGAGCCCATCCCCGTCTTCGACCGGCGCGGCGCGTTCGTGGACTACAAGAAGGACGCCGCGGGGGAGACGGTGATTACGCGGTTGGACCGGGCGGGGCTGACGGCCATCGCCGAGGCCACCGGGGGCACCTTCTACTTCCAGCCCCGTGGCGTGGCCATGTCGCAGGTGGTGGAGCGCATCGACCAGATGCAGAAGAGTGAGCTGGAGAGCCGGGTGACGGTCCGCTACGACGAGCGCTTCCAGTCGTTCGCCATCCCGGGGCTGGCCTTGCTGGCGCTGGGCATGTTGCTCTTGCCGTCGTCGCGCCGGAGGTCGTCACCATGAGCGCCGCGAGGACGCGCGCGGCGCGGTGGCTGGCGTGGGGCCTGGTGACGTCGCTGGCGCTGCCGTCGCCCGTGTGGGCCGCGGGGCCGCTGGAGCGCGGCCACCCGCTGGTGGAGCAGGGCCGCGAGGCGTACACGGCGGGACGTTTCGAGGAAGCGCTGGAGGCGTTCGAGGCCGCGAAGAAGGAGCGCCCCAACGACGTCACGGTGGACTTCAATCGCGCGGACGCGATGGCAAAGCTGGGGCGCATCGCGGATGCGAAGGCGCTGTTCCAGTCGGTGACGGAGTCCAACCGCGCCGACCTCCGGCAGAAGGCCTGGTACAACCTGGGCAACCTGCATGCGACCACCGGAGACCGGCAGGAAGCGCTGAAGGCCTACCGGCGCGCGCTCACGCTGGACCCGCAGGACGTGCAGGCCCGCCACAACTACGAGGTGGTGTTGCGCAACCTGCCGCCGCCGCAGGACAAGGGCCAGGATGGCGGCACGGACGGTGGCAACGACGGCGGCAGTGACGGTGGGCGCCCGGATGCCGGCGAGGACGGAGGCACGAAGGGCGACGGCGGCACGCCCCAGGACGGTGGCACCGATGGTGGCTCGGACGGCGGTGCCGACGGCGGCGCGGATGGTGGCGCCAGCGATGGTGGCTTGGACGGCGGTGCCGACGGTGGCGACGGGGATGGTGGCAGCGACGGCGGCTCTGACGGAGGCGCGGACGGCGGCGAGCAGGGCCCACCGGACAAGGGCGACGGGGGCGCGGACGGCGGCGCGGATGGTGGACAGGACGACGGAGAGGGCGAGCCCCAGGACGGTGGCAGCGACGGCGGCAGCGCGGGAGAAGAAGACTCGGAGGAATCCGAGGCGGACGGTGGCTCCAGCCAGTCGGACCTGGACCGGCAGGAGGCGGAGCGCCTGCTGGATGCGATGAAGCAGAACGAGAAGAACCTCCAGCTCTGGCGGTTCCAGCAGAAGAAGAAGCAGAGGAAGCCGAATGAGAAGGACTGGTAGCGCCCTCGGCGTGGTGTTCGCCGTGTTCACCCTGCTGGCCACCGCGCCAGCGTGGGCGGCCTCGGATGACCTCGATTTCTACCAGACGGCGGACCGTACGGAGGTGGGCACCGAGGACACCTTCCGCCTCACGGTGGTGGTGGTGGACGCGCCCGCCAACGCGCAGGTGAAGCTGCCGGAGTCGGACGACTTCTCCATCCTCTCCAGCTCGCGCAGCAGCCAGCGCTCCATCTCCCTGTCGGGCGGTGGCCCTGCCGTCATCCAGGACGTCACGCGGCACGTGTTGGTGATGCAGGCCACGCGCGCGGGGCGGCTCAAGATTCCACCGTCGCAAATCACGGTGCGCGGCAAGACGTACCGCACGCAGCCCGTGGAGTTGACGGTGATGGCCGGCCGGGTGGGCGGTGCGCCGTCCCCGGGGCAGGCGGGACGTGGCGGTGGCCGGCAGCCGGACCCCTTCTCCAGCATCCAGTCGCAGATGCAGCAGATGGAAGAGGCCTTCGGCGACATGATGGAGCCGGACCGGCCCACGATTCCCCGTGGGGACTCCGACCTCTTCCTGCGCGCCAGCCTGGATCGGGACAACGTGTACGTGGGCGAGCAGGTGACGCTGTCGCTCTACATCTATTCGCGCGTGGACCTGTCCAGCGTGGACGCCGTCACCATGCCCAAGCTGGAGGGTTTCTGGACGGAAGAGGTGGAGAGCCCCACGCAGTTGTCGGGCGAGCAGCGCGTGGTGGACGGCATCCCGTACCGCGCCTACCTGCTGCGCCGCCGCGCCATCTTCCCGGTGAAGTCCGGCACGCTGTCCATCACCCCCGCGGAGGCGGACATCACCACCGGCTTCCTCTTCGCCGGCCACCGCGTGCACCGGGTGTCCAACGCGCTCAAGGTGAAGGTGAAGCCGCTGCCGCCCGGTGGGCCGGAGGACATGCCCAACGCGCATGTGGGCAACTGGCGGCTGTCCATGGACGTGTCCCAGACGCGCGTGGAGCTGGGCCAGCCCGTCACGGTGAAGGTCAGCCTGGAAGGGGTGGGCAACGTGAAGAACGTCACGCCCCCCGCGCTGAAGGGCCCCGCCGCGCTCAAGATTTATGACCCCACCACGACGGACAAGGTGTCGCCGCAGCGCCACCGTGTGCAGGGCCGGCGGGTGATGGAGTACCTGGTGATGCCGCAGCGCACGGGCAGCTTCACGTTGCCCGCGCTGGAGTTCACCTACTTCGACCCGCGCGCCCGCAAGTACGAGGTGGCGCGCACCGACCCGGTGACGATTACGGTGGAGGCGGGCGCGGGCGGGGCATCGTCCATCGCCTCGGGGGCGCCTCAGGCTTCATCGGACCAGGCCAACGAGCAGAAGAACGTGCTGACGGCGGGCGGCCTTCGGCCGGTGCGCTACCAGGCCCGCTTCGAGGCGCCGGGCGTGCCCGTGTGGAAGCGGGGCTTCTTTGTCCCGACGGTGCTGGCCCCGCTGGGGCTGCTGTTGGGCGTGGCGCTGATGGGCGGCGTGCGCGGGCGGCTGGCGCTGCGCTCCGAGGCGGGGCGTGGGCGTCAGCAGGCGAAGGCCGCGCGCAAGCGTCTGGCGGATGCGGAGAAGCTCCAGGCCAGCGGGGACGTGGGGGCCTTCTACGGCGAGGTGGAGAAGGCGCTGCACGGCTTCCTGGAGGCACGGCTGGGCATGCCGGTGGTGGGCCTCACCCGCGAGGTGCTCGCCGAGAAGCTGACGGCGGGGGGCGCGGATGCGGAGCGGCGCGCCAAGGTGCTCTTCGTGCTGGAGGCGTGCGACTTCGGGCGCTACGGCGGCGGGGGTGACCCGGCCGAGCGACAGAAGGTGATGGATGCCGCCGCGGCGGCCATGGAGGGCTGGGCGTGAGCGGCTACTACACGCCGGAAGAGGCGCAGGACATCTTCCTCAAGGCCAACGAAGCCTACGCGAATGAGGACTACGCGGCGGCCAAGGAGGGCTACGAGAAGCTGCTGGCGAACGGCCAGGGCGGCCCCGACGTGCTCTACAACCTGGGCACCACGCACCTGGCCCAGGGGGATTTGGGCCGCGCGGTGCTGGCGCTCGAGCAGGCGCGGAAGGAAGGGGGCCAGGCGCCGGACCTGGAAGCCAACCTCTCCGTGGCCCGGGCGCGGCAGGTGGACAAGGTGGTGGGCGCCACCGCGGAAGACGCCTTCCTGCCTCGCGTCGCGGCGGCCACGGACGGCCCGGTGGTGGCGTGGACCTTCCTGGGCACCTGGGTGGCGGCCTTCGTCCTCGTGCTGCTCTGGCGCTTGCTGGGGCGGGGCCGGCGGACGGCGGTGGGTGTGCTGGCGGTCCTGCTCTTCGCGGTGGCGGTGCCGTCAGGGCTGCTGGTGGCCACGCACGCCTACGTGGGGGCCACGGTGCACGAGGCCGTGGTGCTGGCACCCACGCTGGTGGCGCGCGAACTGCCTCAGCCCGGCGCCCGTTCCATCTTCGAGGTGCACGCCGGCCTCAAGGTGCGCCTGCTCGAAGAGACGGGCCGCTTCGTCCGTATCCGTCTGCCCAACGGCCTGGAAGGCTGGGCAGAGCGGGAAGGCGTGGCCGAAATCTGAGGCCGTACGCAGAGTGTCGGGACGCGAAAACCTGGAAATGCCTGCCATTCAGAGGGTAGACTGCCTCCGGAGGGATAGCAGGTAATGCCAGGAGGTCGTGGCCCTGTGTTTTCGGTCGAGGCACTCGTTGGCAAGAACCGGTTGGTCATCCGCCTCTGGGGTGTCGTCACGGAGGAGGAAGCGCTCCAGATTGGCGACGCGTCGCTGCGCGAGCTCGAGCGGCTCCGGCCGGGCTTCGACATCCTGTCTGACCTGACGGGCGTGACGGAGCTCCCGGAGTCGGGCTCGGGGCAGATTGAGCGCGTCGTCGAAGCGGCCCGGGTCCGCGGCTTTCGCCGGGTGGTGCGCGTGGTGGGGCGCTCCGCGATGGCGGCGGTGCGGTTCCAGCGCAGCAGCAGGAACGTGGGGCACGAGGCCTACCTGGCCTTCTCCCTCGAGGAGGCGGAGCAGTTGCTGGAGGGCGGCTGGACATGAGCCCCGGCCCGGCGCCGGTCAACTCCGGCGGCCCGTGAGGCGCGCGAAGAGGCCGCGCTTCTCTTCCTTGCGAGGGCCGGGGGAGGCCGCCGCGAGGCCTGCCACCTTGAGCAGGTTCTGCTGGAAGACGGGATGGTTCGGCTCCAGCGCCACCGCGCGCTCCAGCAGCTCCACGGCCCGCCGGTAGTCCTTGCGCTGGTGAACCAGGATGAGGGCCAGCTTGCTATAGAGCACCGCGGCTTCGGGCGCCTGGGCAATGGCGCGTGTGAGCACGTCGATGGCCCGGTCCACCTGGCCCTCGCGCTCCAACCGCACGGCGCGCTGGAGGAAGTCCTCCGCTGACCCTGGCTCGATTCCGAGCCGCCGGACGGTGCGCGGTGGGACGGGCG
>NZ_VHLB01000062.1:0-53762 GCF_006547365.1 Myxococcus sp. AB056
CCCCCTGCCCCACCGCGCCCGCGTCCGGGTTCAGCGCGGGCACCTCGCGGGCCAGCGCCTCCGTCACGGGCAGGCCCACGTCGGAAGGCCCCATCAGGAAGCCCGGCGCCCAGGGCCCCAGCGTCAGCGAGCCCGCGCCCGTCACCGGCGTGCCACCTCCCGCCAGGTACGCCGCCGCCGTCAGCCCCGACGCGCCAATGCCATCCAACCGCGCCGTGCCCGCGAGCAGGGACTCCTGGCCACGTCCGCCCACCTCTCGCAGGAGGATCTGCCGGGAGTAGCGCAGGATCTGATCTTCGCGCAGCGCCATGGCCGTCAGCCCCCCGCCATGGCGGGGATGAGGGTGATGCGGTCAGCGTCCTTCACCGGCGTGTCCAACCCGTTCAGCGCGCGGATGTCCTCGTCGTTGAGGAACACGTTGACGTAGCGCCGCACCGCGCCGCGCTCGTCGAACACCCGGCCGCCAATGCCCGGGTGGCGCGCGTCCAGGTTCGTCAGCACCTCACGCACGGTGGCGCCGGGGGCTGCGACTTCCGCCTGGTTGCCGGTGAAGCCCCGCATCGGAGTAGGAATACGAAGGGTCGCCATGACTCACTCACCTGCCTTGCTTGCGGAGCACCAGCCGGTGCGTCCCGTCCGGGAGCGCGTCCAGGGACACGACCTCGTGGCCCTCGTCGCGCGCGTTGCGAGGCACGTTCTTCAGCGGCTCGGTGCCCCGAAGGAGCACCTCCAGCAACGTGCCCGGCTCCAGTGATTCCAACTTCAGCTTCGTCCGCACGTAGGTCATCGGACAGACCTCGCGGGTGATGTCCAGCCTCGCCGTCATGTCGCGCACGCCTCCGGAGACTCAGGGTACGCGGGGATGGCCGTGACGCGACAGCCCTCGCAGTCCGGTGCCCGCGCCACGCGTGTCCGCCGGCCCAGGATCGACACCGCATCCAGCACGTGCAGCGTGGCCTCGCCCTGCCCACCTCGCGCGGCGCCCGACAGCAGCTCCAGCGCCAGCAGGGCCTGCACCGCGCCCACCAGCCCCGCCAGCGAGCCGAGCACCCCCGCCTGGGCACACGTGGGCACGGCGTCCGGCGGAGGCGGCGCTTCATAGAGGCAGCGCAGACACGGCCCCCCCGGGTCCACGCGCATCGCCTGGCCCTGCATGCGCAGCACACCGCCATAGATGAGCGGCACGCCCGTCAGCACCGCCACGTCCGACAGGAAGAACTTGGTGGCCACGCCATCCGTGGCGTCGATGACGGCGTCGTGCGCGCGGAACAGCCCCTCCGCGTTGCTCGCGTCCACGCGCTCGGGGATGGCCTCCGTGCTCAGGCCGGGAAAGGCCCGCGCCAGGCCCGCCGTCGCGGACTCCGCCTTGTTCCGGCCCACGTCTTCGCCCCGGTGCCAGAGCTGGCGCGGCAGGTTCGTCACGTCCACGCAGTCCGGATCCGCCAGCGTCAGGTGCCCGACACCGGCCTGGGCCAGCGCCAACGACGCCGGGCATCCAAGTCCGCCAGCCCCCACCAGCAGTACGCGCGCGCGCTCCAGCCGGGACGCATGGGGAATTCGGGGGTGATGGTCTGTACCGTGGCCATGCATCGGATGACTGCTCCACGCGGTCGGAAACGAATATGGTGGGGCCGCCTGCGTACCATCATGCAGAAGGGCGCAGGTGTCTCTTCACCGTCCCGCGTCCGCGCGGCCCCCACCTGCCAGGACATATGAAAAACCTGACCGGCGTGCTCGTCTTTTCCGCTGTCCTCTTCCTGGCTCCTGGCTGCACCCGCAAGTCGGGCGAGGCCCCGGGGCCCACCGACGCCTCCGCCGCGACGGACGAAGCCTCGCGCACCGGCGCCAGCAAGGGGGCCCTGCGCGCCGAGGACGCGGGCTCCGGCAGCACGGCGCGCGCGGCCCAGGAGGCCTGCGTGGACTCGTGGCTCCAGAAGCAGGGACTGGACGCGTACGGCAACCCGGAGGGCAGCATGTACGCGGGGGGCACGCCGCTCTTCAACGAGCGCACGGGCGAGCAGATCGACCGGCTGGACTTCATCTTCAAGAACAAGCCTGAGGTCCGCCAGGCGTGCGCGGGTGACGCTTCCGCGGAGTAACGCGGTGCTTCCGCCCGGCGTGGGGCCTGCCCCCTCGCCCCCCAGAAAGCGGGGCGGGCCACCTCCGGGATTCCCGGCCCCCCGGTTGCTCCCGTAGACTGCCGGACGAATGGATTCCCAACTCGCATTGAGCGAGGAAACGCCTGCCAACGACCTGCGCGCCCGGGTGCGGAAGGTCCTGGAGCGCCGCAAGCTGACGGACAGCGTGTCGGCGGAGCAGGCCGCCGCCTCGTGGGAGCAGGACCGCTTCGTGGCCCGGGCCCGCGCGCTCTTCTACGCGCGGATGATGTTCCTCACGCTGGGCCTGCTCATCCTCGCAGTGCCGGCCTGGAGCGGCTACTTCGGCCTCACCGGGCCCTTCTCCTTCGTGGGCTACTTCGCGATGCTGCTCTACAGCGTCGCCAACCTCCTGGTCATCGACCACCCCAAGGCCGGCCGCTGGGTGACGTACATCACCCTCTGCCTGGACGTGACCATCAGCGTGGTGCTCATCGCCAAGCCGCACGTCGGCGGCGGTCTCCAGAGCCCGCTGCTGGCCACGCAGCTGCTCTTCACCACGCTCTTCGCCATCCTCTTTCCCAAGCCGCTGGCGATCCTCCCGCCGCTGCTGGCGCTGCCCATCACCACCCGGCTGGACCTGCTCCTCAACCGCTCCGTGACGGCGGTGGAGCTGCTGACCCTGCTCTGGTACCTGGCGCTCAACTTCATCATCGTCTACGTGCTCGTGTACCTGAACGAGCGCGAGGCCGCCGCGCACCGCGAGGTCGTGTCGCTCCAGGGAGACCTCAAGGAGCTGGCGGTGGTGGAGGAGCGCAACCGGATGGCCCGGGAGATCCACGACGGCCTGGGCGCGTCCCTGTCGTCGATGATCATCCAGTCCGAATACATCCTGAACCTCGCGCGCGAGGAGGCCCTGCGCGAGGAGATCCGCGAGCTGAAGCTCACCGCGGAGGAGTCCATCGAGGAGCTGCGGCGCAGCCTGCGGATGATGCGCGAGGACTTCGAGCTGGCGCAGGGCCTGGAGGACTACGCGAAGACGTTCCGCGAGCGCACGGGCCTGGACATCCGCTTCGAGCGCACCGGGCTCCAGCGCAAGCTGGACCCGGACGCGCAGCTGGCGCTGTTCCGCATCCTCCAGGAGTCGCTGTCCAACGCGGTGAAGCACGCGGAGGCCAAGGGCGTCCAGGTGCGGCTCGACTTCAGCGAGGACCGTGTCAACCTCGTCGTACGCGACGACGGCAAGGGCTTCGACCCTTCCCGGACGCCGCGCGGCCACTACGGCCTGTTGAACATGCGTGAGCGCGCCATGAAGCTCGGTGGCCAGCTCATCGTGGACTCGTCACCCGGCGCTGGCGCCCAGGTGGCATTCTCCCTTCCCTGTCGCCCGTCATGACCGGAGCTCCCGTGGACGCCCCGCAGCCTCCTGATTCGCCTCCCATTCGCGTCTTCGTGGTCGAGGATCAAACGAAGATCCTCAAGAACCAGCTCCGCCTCTTCGAGAACCACCCGGAGATGGACATCATCGGCACCGCGCTCTCCGGTGAAGCCGCGCTGGAGGAAGTGCCCAAGCTGATGCCGGACGTGCTGCTGCTCGACCTGGGCCTGCCCCGCATGAGCGGCATCGACGTGACGCGCGAGGTGAAGGCGCGCTTCCCGAAGATTGAAATCCTCATCTTCACCATCTTCGACGAGGAGGACAAAGTGCTGGAGGCCGTGAAGGCGGGCGCCTCCGGCTACCTGCTCAAGGGCGCCCCGGTGGACAAGATCATCGAGGCCATCAAGGAGGTCCGCGCGGGCGGCACCGTCATCCAGCCCAACCTGGCCCGCCGGCTGCTCCGTCACTTCCGAGTGGAGCCCGACGCCAGCCCCCTGGTCTCGCCGCCCACCGCGCCGGAGCCGTCCGCCAGCGACCTGCCCCAGGAGCCCCTGCTCAAGCCGCTGTCGGACCGCGAGCGCGAAATCCTCCAGCTCATTGCCAAGGGCGTGTCCAACAGCGAGGCGGCGCGCCTGCTCGACCTCAGCAAGGCCACCATCCGCACGCACCTGGAGCACATCTACCGGAAGCTGGAGGTCACCAACCGCGTGGAGGCCGTCACCGAAGGCATCCGCAAGGGCCTCATCTCCGTCTGAGCCGGAGCGCCCGCGCTCAGCGCCCCGTGGAGACCGCCGCGCCCGGACGCTCCGCGGCGGCGGCCTCCATGACCAGGTCCGCGTACTGGTTGACCGGATCTCCCGGCTGCGTGCCGTCCCGGTAATAGAAGGTGTAGTCGTCCCAGGCCTCCGGCCGGGCGTCGTTGGAGAACATCCACAGCGCCCCCGCGCCGACGCCTTCCTTCCGCATGCACTCCAACCAGCCGCGATAGAGTGCGCGCCGCTGCGACACGTCGAACGTGCCTTCGTTGCGCAGCCCCAGTTCGCCCACGAACAAGGGCTTGCCCAGGTTCCGGGCGATGGCGGCGTGCTCCCGAATCCACCGGGCGCCAGCCTCGGCCGTGTCGATGCCGCCCAAGCCCCAGGACTCCGGATAGAAGTGCACCGACGCGAAGTCGATGTACGGGGACGCCGTGTTGCGCGTGAAGCTGGCCCCCGGCGTGCGAAGCACCGGCGACCCGGAGCGGGACCAGAAGCCAGGGTCGTACCCGTCGGGAGACGGCTCGAAGCCCTCCTCCCCCGTCCCCACCAGGTGGCCGGGCGCGTGCTTCTTCACCTCGCGCGCCACGTCATCAATCCACGCGCGCAGCCGCGCCCCTTCCTTGTCCAGCCCCCGTCCTCGCGGCTCGTTGAGCAGCTCCCAGGCCAGGACGGCCGGGTGGTCGCCATAGCGGATGCCGTCCACCGTGTTCACCCGGTTGAGCAACCGCGCCACGTGCGCCTTGAAGTGCGCCACCACCACCGGGTCGGTGAAGAACCGAGCATCCCCTTCCACGGGCCGGGGGAGTCCCGCCCACGCCACGTACTGGCGCGCGCCCCCGTATGCATCCCAGTAGTTCCCCAGCGTCAGCACCAGGCGAACGCCATGGAAGCGGGCGCGGGTGAGCACCCAATCCAGGCCGACCAGGGCCACCTCGTCGTACTCCAGGGGCGCCACCTGGATGGCGGTGTCCCCCACCTTCGACAGCGCGTCGTTGTGTCCGTTGGTGCGCAGCGCGCGCACGCCCAGCGCGGAGGCCTTGGCGAGCACCTCTTCCAGCACCGGTGACTCCGCCGCCCCCCGCCGCGCGTCCCGGGTGGCCTCTTCCTGCAGGAAGTAGGCGTTGAGCACCATGGCGCCGGACGGCAACCGGTCCAGGTGTTGCGCCGGACCGCCCGAGCAGCTTGCGGCCACCGCCTCCAGCATGACCGGGTCCCCCTCTCCGCAGGCCCCCAGGAGGAAGGCGACGGCCGCGGAGGCGGTGGAGGTCCGGCGAGAAAAGGGCATGCCTACATGGTAACGACGCCACGCGCTCCACGCATCGGTCCTGAGGACTGGGCTAGGTTCGCCGCCATGGAGCTCAGACTGGAAGGCGTGTCGAAGACGTACCCCAACGGCACCCGTGCGTTGCAGGGTGTCAACCTCACGATTCCGCGCGGAATGTTTGGGCTGCTCGGGCCCAACGGCGCCGGCAAGTCCACGCTGATGCGGAGCATCGCGACGCTGCAGGACGTGGACGCGGGCACCATGACCTTCGACGGCATCGACCTGCGCCGGGACAAGGACCGGCTGCGCGAGGTGCTGGGTTACCTCCCACAGGACTTCGGCGTGTACCCCAAGGTGACGGCCTGGGACATGCTGGACCATCTGGCCCAGCTCAAGGGCCTGGCCCAGCGCGGCCCGCGCCATGACACGGTGAAGGCGCTCCTCCAGAAGACGAACCTCTGGGAGCATCGCGACCGGCGGCTCGGTGGATTCTCCGGCGGCATGAAGCAGCGCTTCGGCATCGCCCAGGCCCTGCTCGGCAATCCCAAGCTGCTCATCGTGGACGAGCCCACCGCCGGGCTCGACCCCGCCGAGCGCTTCCGCTTCCACAACCTGCTGGCGGAGATCAGCACCGATGTGGTGGTGCTGCTGTCCACGCACATCGTCTCCGACGTGGCGGACCTCTGTCAAAACATGGCCATCCTCGCCCAGGGGAACGTCGTGGCCAGCGGCCACCCACTGAAGCTGGTGGAGTCCCTGCACCAGCGCGTGTGGAAGCGCTTCGTCACCCACCAGGAGGAGCTGGACGCGCTCATGAAGCAGTTGGAGGTCATCGCCGTGCGGCGCGTGGCCGGGCAGCGACTGGTCCACGTCTACGCGGAGTCCCCGCCAGAGGGCTTCGAGCCCGCCAGCCCCGACCTGGAGGACGTGTACTTCCACGCGCTCGCCCGGGCATCCAAGCAGCCCTGAGGGCCCACCATGTTCACCGCCCTCCTGACCTTCGAATTGCGGCGCCGGGTGAAGATGATCTCCACCTGGGTCTACGCCCTGGTGCTGGCCGCCGCCGCCGCGCTGATGACGCTGGCGATTGGCGCCGTGTTCAAGGGGTTCTCGGTGGCGTCGGGCCCGGAGCTGGTCCGCGTCAACAGCCCGCACACCGTCTTCAGCTTCACCATCAGCCTGGCCTACTTCGGCCTCTTCATGGTGGCCGCCGTCTTCGGCCAGGCCGCCTACCAGGACTTCGGCCACAACACGTGGATGCTCATCTTCACGAAGAACGTGAAGAAGGGCCCGTACCTGCTCGGCCGGTTCCTGGGCGCGTACCTCTTCAGCGCGGTGCTGATGCTGGCCATCATCCCCGGGCTGATGGTGGGCGCCGCGGGCGTGTGGCTGGTCGATGCCGAGCGGCTCGCTCCGTTCCAGCTCACGTCCTACCTCTGGCCCTACGTCATCGGCGTCTGGCCCACGCTCTTCTTCGCCGGCGCCGTCTTCTTCGCGCTGGCCGCTCTGACGCGGCGCATGGCCCCCGTGTACGTGGGCGTCGTGGTGCTGGTGATGGGGTACCTGACGCTCAGCGCCGCCATGTCCGACGTGCAGCACCAGGACCTGGCGTCCCTGCTGGACCCGTTCGGCTTCCTCACCTTCGAGAACGCGACCCGCTACTGGACGGCGGCCGAGCGCAACCAGGACCACGTCCCCTTCGCCGGGCTGCTGCTCGCCAACCGGTTGCTGTGGAGCGTCGTGGGCGCCGCGCTCCTGGGGTTGGCCGTCCTGCGCTTCCGCACCACCGTGGAGGAGCAGCGGGGACGCGGCACGCGCAAGGAGCAGGAGACCCCCGCCCCGGTCGCCATCCCCACCACCCTGGCGGCGCCCACGACGGGCAGCTGGCTGCGCACGGCCTTCGCCACCTCCTGGCTGGCCTACCGCGACATCCTCCGCTCCCCGGTGTTCTGGTCCTTCGTCGTGGCGGGGCTGGCCATGGGCACCATGGGCATCTCCATCTCGAAGCAGATTTACGGCACCGCCACCTGGCCGGTGACGTGGCAGGTGCTGGAGACGGCCACGCGAACGTTCCAGCCCTTCCTGCTCATCACCATCACCTTCTATGCGGGTGAGCTGGTGTGGAAGGAGCGCGACGCGGGGCTGGCTGACATCGTGGACGCCACGCGCGTGCCGTCCTGGGTCACCTATGGCGCGAAGCTGGGGGCGCTGCTGCTCGTGGCCTTCTCGCTGAAGGTCGTGGCGCTGCTGTCCGCGCTGCTCTCCCAGGTGCTTCGCGGCTACGTCGACATCGAGTGGAACCTCTACGCCACGCAGCTCTTCCTGCTGGACTTCCCGCATGACGCGCTGTTGTGCGTGCTGGCATTCTTCGCGCAGGTGCTCATCCATCAGAAGTACCTGGCGTACCTGGTGATGGTGCTCTACTTCGTCCTCCAGGCCGCGCTGGGCCTGATGGGCGTGGAAGACTTGCTGGTCCGCTACGGCTCCGAGCCCACGCTCCGCTACTCCGACCTGAACCGCTTCGGCAGCATCATCCCCGCGCTCGTGTGGTACCGCGTCTACTGGTACGGGCTGGCGGCGCTGCTCGTGGCGGTGGGCTACCTGCTCACGGTCCGGGGCCTGGAGACGCGCTGGAAGCAGCGCTGGGCGGCAGCCAAGGCTCGGCGCACGGGCGCGTGGACGGCGGCCGCGGCGCTGTCGCTCTGCGTCTTCATCGGGGCGGGCGCGTTCATCTATTACAACACCCACATCCTCAACCCATACATCACGCGGAAGGACCGGGAGCGGCAGCAGGCCCGCTACGAAAAAGAGTACGCGTCCTACGCCGCCCTGCCCCACCCACGCATCACCGCCGCGAAGGTCACCTTCCACATCCACCCAGAAGCGCTGCGCCTGGAGGCCCTGGGCAGCTACCGCATCCGCAACAAGACCGACGCGCCCATCTCCAAGGTGATGCTCACCCTGCCGGACGACGCCCGGGTGCGCGGCCTGTCCCTGGCGGGCGTGACGAAGCCCGCCATGCATGACGCCGAGCTCGGCATCTTCATCTACGAGCTGCCCACGCCGCTGGCGCCCGGCGCCGACTCCGCCATCGTGTTCGACCTGGAGTTCGGCACGAAGGGCTTCAAGCACGGCGGGGCGCGCACGGACATCGTGGGCAACGGCACCTTCTTCGACAACATGAACCTGCCGGTGCTGGGCTACCAGAAGGGCGCCGAGCTGGAGGACGACCGGGACCGCAAGGACTACGGCCTGCCGCCTCGCGAGCGCCTCCCGGACCGCGACGACCCGAAGGCGAAGCAGGACAACTACATCCGCCAGGACTCGGACTTCATCGCCTTCGAGGCCACGGTGAGCACGGCGAAGGACCAGATTGCCATTGCCCCGGGCTACCTGGAGAAGGAGTGGACCGAGGGCAACCGCCGCTTCTTCCACTACCGGATGGACAAACCCATCCTCAACTTCTTCTCCGTCCTGTCCGCGCGCTACGAGGTGATGCGCGACACGTGGCGTGACGTGAAGCTGGAGATCTACCACCACCCCACGCACACCTTCGCGCTGGACCGGATGATGCGCGGCATGAAAGACACGCTGGAGTACTGCAGCGAGAACTTCGGGCCGTATCAGCACCGGCAGGCCCGCATCCTGGAGTTCCCCCGCTACGCGAGCTTCGCCCAGTCCTTCCCCAATACGATTCCGTATTCGGAGGCGCTCGGCTTCATCGCCCGCGTGGAGGACGGACGCGCCGACGACGTGGACTACCCGTACTACGTCACCGCGCACGAGATTGCCCACCAGTGGTGGGCGCACCAGGTGGTGGGCGCGCGCGCGCAGGGCGCCACGATGACGTCGGAGACGATGTCGCAGTACGCCGCGCTGATGGTGATGAAGCACCGCTTCGGGCCGAAGAAGATGAAACGCTTCCTCAAGTTCGAGCTGGACCGCTACCTCGCTGCCCGCGCGTTCGAATCGAAGAAGGAGGTGCCGCTGGCACGGGTGGAACAGCAGATGTACATCCACTACCAGAAGGGCAGCCTCGTCATGTACGCGCTGCAGGACTTCATCGGCGAGGAGCGGGTGAACCGCGCCCTGCGCCGCTACGTGGAGAAGGTCCGCTTCCAGGGCCCGCCGTACACCGGCTCCTCCGAGCTGCTGGGCTTCCTCCGGGAAGAGACGCCGCCGGAGTACCAGTACCTCATCGAGGACCTGTTCGAGAACATCACCCTCTACGACAACCGCGCCGTCTCCGCGCAGGTGCGGCAGAACGACCAGGGCACCTGGGACGTCACCCTCAAGGTGAAGTCAAAGAAGTACCGCGCCGATGAGAAGGGCGAACAGACGGAGATGGACTTCAACGACTGGATGGACGTGGGCGCGCTCGACGAGCGCGGCGAGGCCATCTTCCTGGAGAAGCGCCGGGTGACGAAGGGCGACTCGGAGTTCACCTTCACCGTTCCCGTGAAGCCCGTCCAGGTGGGCATCGACCCGCTCAACGTGCTCATCGACCGGACGTCCACCGACAACGTGACGGAGCCCTCCGTCGCGTCAGCGGTAGCGCTGGGGCGCCCGTCCACGCCCTGACGGGTCAGCTCCAGCGAATGCGCAGGTCGAAGCCGTCGGGCGGCTCGTAGCGCTCCACGTTCGCCTGGGGCTCGGTGGCGCCGGCCTGCCGCAGCGCACCTTCACAGGTGCCCGCGGCGGCCTCCGCCGGGAAGGGGTAGCCCCGGAAGCGGACGCGCCAGTCCGCCGGCCCCAGGGATTCCACCTGGATGTCCACCGGGGAGAAGACGGAGCTGAAGCTCAGCGACACGCGCTTCATGGCGCGCTCGGGCCCGGCCACCTTGAGGGCAATGCCCACCACCTTGCCCACCAGGGTGTCGAAGTAGCTGCGCACCAGCTCCCGCCCCAGGGTCCGGTAGGCCGACTTACGGTCCATGCCCTGGTAGCGGTAGCGCACCGTCGCGTCCTGACACCCCACGAACACGGCCGCCGGATAGGTGGCGCGGGGCTTGTCCATGTCGAAGCCCGCGGCCAGGAACTCGGCCTGGAGCTTCGCGTCGGGTTGCGCCAGGCGGACCAGGGATTCGAACAACGTTGATTGAACAGTGACTTCGGCTGGCATCGGTGGCGCGGCACCCTAGGGGAGTCAAGCGGTGCGGGAAAGCGGATGCTCCGGCGGTGTTTGACTCGTCAACGTCCGCGCTCAGTCGCCGCGAAGGCCGCCGTGGTCTGGCGGTTGGAGCCGGGCCAGCAGCTTGGGCGCCATCCCCCAACGGGCGTGAAGTAGACATGGATGCCTCACATCACTCCCGGCGTCTCAGTGAGTGAGAATGATTCATCCCATCCGGCGACGAAGCGGCCCTTGTGACATGCGGCGACACAAGCGTCTCGCGCGTCGAGAATCCGGAACAACAGCCCGAAGTCGCCCCCAGCGGCCGTATTCCGATTCATGACGGAAGACGCGCACTGGCCCAGGCGCAAGGGACACGGCGGAGCCTCACAAGTGTCAGACAGTCCTGAGAGGATGTCCCCAGGCGCCAATGCCAGAGGGGGAGCCCCGCGCGACATCCGTAACAGGAATTGGGTGAAGAAACCTGGCCTCGGCCGTTTCTCACCAACTTGAGACGTCGTGTCTCAGAGGGCACACGGCTGTGACACATGTTGTAACCCATTCATACACAACCAATCTCGAGAGTTAAGAATACAACCTTGGCTTTACGAGCAATCCGCTAGTGGCGTAGGTTTTAGACATGAGCGCAGTGTCCAATATTGAGCACGACCCCATTGCAATCATTGGCATCGGCTGCCGCTTTCCAGGGGGCGCGAAGTCACCACGCCACCTCTGGGAGCTGCTCACCCAGGGCCGCTGCGCCATCGTAGAAGTCCCGAAGGAGCGCTGGGACCACCGCCGGTACTACGACCCGGACCCAGACAAGCCAGGCAAGACGTACGTGCGGGCGGGAGGCTTCCTGCAGGAAGCCATCGACACGTTCGACGCGGCCTTCTTCTCCATTTCGCCCCGGGAGGCGGCGACGCTCGATCCGCAGCAGCGCCTGCTCGCGGAGGTGGCGTGGGAGAGTCTGGAGGACGCGGGCCTTCCGGCGGACAAGCTCGCGGGCAGCCCCACGGGGGTCTACGTCGGCGGGTTCATGCTCGACAGCATGCTCACGCACATGGGGCCGATGAACCGCGAGCTCATCGGACCGCACACGGCGGTGGGCTCCACGATGACGGTGCTCTCCAACCGCCTGTCGTACATGTTCGACTTCCAGGGGCCGAGCATCTCCCTGGACACGGCGTGCTCCTCGTCGATGGTCGCCGTCCATCTGGCGTGCCAGGACCTGCGCAGCGGCACCACGTCACTGGCGCTGGCGGGTGGCGTCAACGTCATGTTCCGGCCCGAGATCTTCGTGGCCATGAGCAAGGGCAAGTTCCTGTCGGCGGACGGGTACTCCAAGAGCTTTGATACCCGCGCGGACGGCTACGGCCGTGGCGAGGGCGCCGGCATCGTGGTGCTCAAGCGGCTCTCCGACGCGGTCCGAGACCAGGACCGCGTCTACGCCATCATTCGAGGAACGGGCGTCAACCAGGACGGCCACAGCGAGTCCATGACGGCGCCGAGCTCTCGCGCGCAGGAAGCGCTGATTCGCCGCGTCTGCGCCGGCGCCGCGTTGGACCCCACCGAAATCCATGCCTTCGAGGCCCATGGCACGGGCACCGCCGTGGGTGACCCGGCGGAGCTGGGTGGCCTGGGCGCCGTCTCCAAGCGCGAGGACGGCCAGGGACCGTGGGTCGGCTCGCTCAAGGCCAACATCGGGCACCTGGAGGCCGCGGCCGGCGTGGCCGGTCTCATCAAGGCGAGCCTGTGCCTGCAGCACCGGCAGTTGCCCCCGCAGGCCAACCTGCGCAACCTCAACCCCGCCATCCCCTTCGACACGCTGGGCATCCGCATCCCGCGCGCGCTCGAAACGCTCGCACCCCGGAAGGACGAGCCGCTGCGGATGGGCGTCAACTCCTTCGGCTACGGCGGCACCAACGCCCACTGCGTCATCGAGCAGGCCCCGTCCGCCGCATCGCAGGCCCGCGCCGACGCAACCCCGGCGCCGCTGCTCCTCCCCCTCTCCGCCCGCAGCCCCGAGGCGCTGCGCGCCCTGGCGCAGTCCTACGCGGAGATGCTCGCCGCGCCGACGTCGGCCTCGCTGTCGGACATCTGCTTCTCCGCGGCCACGCGCCGCGCCCACCATGAGCACCGGCTGGCGCTGCTGGCGACGGAGGACGTGGCCGACCTGACGGCGCGGCTGGAGTCCTTCGCCTCGGGCAACCCCGCCGAGCTGGGCGCTTCTGGCCGGACGCTCCAGGCCGCGGATGCCCGGCCCGTCTTCGTGTTCACCGGCATGGGGCCCCAGTGGTGGGCCATGGGCCGGGAGCTCTACGCGCAGGACGCGCTGTTCCGCGCCACCCTGGACCGCTGCGACGCCCTCTTCCAGCGGCTGGCGGGCTGGTCGCTGCTGGAGCAGATGCTCGCGGACGAGCAGTCCTCCAACATGGCGCGGACGGACATCGCGCAGCCCGCGAACACGTTCCTCCAGATTGGCTTGCTGGAGATGTGGCGGCGCGCGGGCATCACGCCCGCGGCGGTGATTGGCCACAGCGCGGGTGAGGTCGCGTCGGCCTATGCCGCCGGCCGCTTCACGCTGGAGCAGGCCATGCTCGTCATCTACGAGCGCAGCCGCATCCAGGCCAAGGCCGCGGGCCAGGGAAAGATGGCCGCCGTGGGCCTCTCCGAGGAAGGCGCGCGCGCCGCCATCCGGGGGCGTGAGGACCTGGTGTCCATCGCCGCCATCAACGGCCCCAACGCGGTGACGCTGTCGGGTGACGCGAAGGCCATCGAGGAGATCGCCGCGGAGCTGGAGGCGCGCGGCGTGTTCCAGCGCATCCTGAAGGTCGAGGTGCCGTACCACAGCCCCGCCATGGAGAGCCTGAAGCCAGAGCTGCGGCGCTGCCTGGCCACGCTGAAGCCCTCCGCCGGGCACCTGCCCACCTACTCCACCGTCACGGGCGGGCGCATCGAGGGCATTGCCTACGACGCGGAATACTGGTGCGACAACATCCGCGAGCCCACGCTCTTCGCGAAGGCCGCGGGGCAGATGCTGAAGGACGGCTACCGGCTCTTCATCGAGCTGGGGCCCCACCCCGTGCTGCTGGCGTCCATCAAGGAGTGCTGCGCGGAGGCCCGCGTCGAGGGCCGCGTCCTCACCTCCCTCCGGCGACAGGAGCCCGAGCACAAGACGTTCACCAAGGCCGTGGCCGAGCTCTACGTCGCGGGCATTCCCATCGACTGGAGCGGCCTCTATCCGCAGGGCTCGCGCTACACCCCGCTCCCCACCTACCCCTGGCAGCGTGAGAAGCACTGGCACGAGTCGGAGGAGGCCCTCACGGACCGTCGGGGTTCGGACGAGCATTCGCTGCTCGGCCCCCGCGTCTCCGCGCCGCTGCCCACCTGGGAGCGCGGGCTGAACGCGCGCTTCCTGCCGTGCCTCCAGGACCACCGCGTCCGGGGCTCGCTCGTCGTCCCTGGCGCCACCTACGTCGAGCTGGCGCTCGCTGTTCGCCGCGCCATGGGCCTCTCCGAGCCGCATGCACTGGAAGAGGTGCGGTTCGAGAACGCGCTCGTCGTCACTGGCCATGACGAGCCCGTCGTCCGGACCACGTACGACGAGGCGGCGCAGACGGTGACCATCTACAGCCGGCCGCGCGACAACCGCACGGCGTGGACCCGTCACGCCACCGCGCGCATCCGCCGGAACGTCCACACGCCACCGGAGACACAGGCCCGGGTGAGCGAGCTCGGCATCCACGCCGAGGCGCCGCTCGACACCGAGGCGCTGTACCGGATGCTGGCGACGCGCGGGCTCGAGTATGGCCCCAGCCTGCGCGGCATCCACACGCTGCGCCGCAACGAGAAGGAACTGCTGGCCGAGATTGTCCTTCCCGAAGCGGAAGTGGCGCGCATCACCGCGGATTCGCAGATGCTGCTCGACCCCGTGTGGTTGGACCCGTGCCTCCAAGCCATGGTGTCCTGGCTCCCCGAGGACGACGCGCGGCTCTACCTGCCCATGGGATGCCGGAGCATCCAGCTCTCCACCCCTCCCGTGGCCCACGCGCCGCTGTGGTGCCATGCCCGGATTCGCGCGCGCACGGCCCACAAGCTCGAGTGCGACATCACGCTGCTGGACGGCGAGGGACGGGTGTCCGCGAAGCTGACGGGCGTCGAGTGCGCCGCGCTCGCGGACCGTGAGGAGTCCGTGCCCAGGCCGGCGTTCTACGACTGGACGTACACGCACGCCTTCGAGGCCACCGCCGAGGAGCTGCCCGCGAAGAGCCAGGGCACCTGGCTCGTCTTCGCGGACCAGGGCGGAATCGGCGCCGAGCTCACGCGTGAACTCCAGCGGACCGGCATCCAGGACCTGGTCCTGGTGACGCGGGGCGAGACGTTCGTCCGCGAGTCGAACCACCGCTTCCAGGTTCGTCCCGGGAACGCGGAGGACATCCGTTCCCTCGTGGAGGCCGTGGGCCGTGTCCGCATCCAGCACGTTGCCTACCTCGCCGGCCTGGACGCGCGTCCGGGAGTCGAGTCGAACGACGTGCAGGCGCTGCTCGACGTGGTGCTGGCCCTGGCGCCGGGCGATGGCGCGTCGCTGCGCATCGTCACCCGCGACGCACAGCGCGCGGCCCCCGGTGACGGTCTGGGCGCGCTGTCCGCCACGCCGCTGATTGGCTTCGCGCGCGTCGTCCCCGCGGAGTTCCCACACTTGCGGACCCGCTCCATCGACCTGCCGAAGGGCGCCTCGACGTCGCAGCCGGAGCTGATCGAGCGGCTTGCTCGTGAGCTGCTGGCGGAGACGCAGGAGGAGGAGGTCGCGCTGCGCGACACCCGCCGCTTCGTCCGCCGCCTCAGCGCCAAGCCCCTTCCGGAGTGGGAGGCCCAGACGAAGGGCACGCCCGCGCCGGCCGGTGTGGAGCAGGTGTTCGAAATCGCCCTCGACGGCGCCGAGCGCCGGCCGCGTCGAGCCACGCGCAAGCAGCCCGCGCGCGGAGAGGTCGAAATCAAGGTCACCCACGTGACGCTGACCCGCGCCGCGGCCGTGCAAGGCCGGCGTGCGTCCGACACGCACTGGCCGCTGGAAGTGGGCGGTGTGGTGGTCGCGGTGGGCGAGGCCACCCCGGGCTTCACGTCCGGCCAGGTGGTGCAGGCGCTGGTCGCGCAAGAAGCGCCCGTGGTGGGCACGCACGTGGTGCTGCGCCTGGACCGGGACTTCGTCAGCGCCGGCACGTCCCAGGGACGGCTGCTGCCCTTCCTAAGCGCGGAGTACGCGCTCCATGTGCATGGCCACATCCATGCCTCCGAACGGCTCCTCGTCATCGGGGACGCCGGTGGCGTGGGCACTGCCGTGGTCGAGCTCGGCCGCGCCGCGGGAGCCCGGACGGCCATCGTCCTGGACGGCGACACGCGGCAGGTGCCAGAGGGCGTTCGTGTCTTCGACCGGCGCTCGCCTTCCCTCCCGGAAGACATCCTGGAGTGGACGGACGGCGCGGGCGTGGACCTGCTGGTGAACGCGTCCTGCGACGCGGAGCCCACCCTCACCAGTGTGCTCGGGGCCTTCGGCCGCTTCGTCGATGCGGGCCCGCTTGCTCCGGCGGAGGGCCTGTTCGCCACCGCCTGGCCCCGTGGCGCGGCCTGCGCACGCGTGGACGTCGCGGCCATGCTGCGCCAGCGTCCCCACGAAGTCGCCGCGCGGCTCCAGTCCGTCCTCGGCCGGTTCCAGACGCTACCGGCGCTGCCGTCCGAGTCCTGGCCCGTCACCCGCGCCGAGGAGGCACCGGCGTGGTTGGCGGAACATTCACAGGACCAGGGGCTGGCCCGGCTCACGCTGACGTTCACCGATGGTGAGCCGCTCGCGCTCGCGCCGGCGGCGGACGAGCCGCTCTTCGATGCGAACGCCACGTACCTCGTCACCGGCGGCTTCGGCGGGTTCGGCCTCGCGCTCGCCCGTTGGATGGTCGCGGAGGGTGCGCGGAACCTCGTGCTCACCGGCCGCAAGGGCGCCTCCACACCGGAAGCCAGACAGTTGGTCCAGGACCTGGAGGCGGCCGGCGCTCGCATCACCGCGGCTGCCGCGGACGTCAGCAGCATGGACGACATGCGGGCGCTGTTCGCGCGCATCGACGCCACGCACCCGCCGCTCAAGGGCGTGCTGCACACGGCGGCCGTGCTGGACGACGCGCCGATGCCCGACCTGAACCTCGAGCGCATCCAGCGCGTCATGTCTCCCAAGGCGGGCGGCGCGTGGATTCTTCACGAGCTGACGCAGGACCGGCCGCTGGACCTCTTCGTCCTGTTCTCGTCCGTCGCCGCGCTGATTGGCAACCCGCGTCAGGGCAACTACGTCGCGGCGAACAGTTTCCTCGACGCGCTCGCGGAGCACCGGGCCGCGCGAGGGCTGGCGGCCATCAGCATCCACTGGGGCGTGCTGGGTGAGTTCGGCATGGCCCAGGACGAAGCGGTGCGAACCTACCTCGAATCGCTCGGCCTCAACCCGATGGCGCCCGCCACCGTGTTGACCGCGCTCAAGCGGGTGCTGCGCCTGCGCACGCCGCAGTTGGGCCTCTTCGACGTGCAGTGGTCCAAGCTGGGCCGCGCCGCCCCACACCTGGGCAAGTCCGCCAGGACGTCACACCTGCTGGGCAGTGCCCAGGGCGGCGCACAGAGCGAAGCGGAGCAGCTGCGCGGACATCTGTCGGGGCTGGCCCCCGAGGCCCGGCAGCCGGAGCTGGAGAAGTTCCTCGTCGAACGGCTCGCCAGCATTCTCCAGATTCCCATGGAGCGGGTGGAGCCGCAGAAGCCCCTGTCCCTGCTGGGCGTGGACTCGCTGCTGTCGATGCAGGTCCAGCGGACCATCCGCGAAGCGCTCGGCATCGAGATTCCCGCGCTGGAGCTGCTGCGCGCCGGGAGTCTGGTGGAGGTCGCCACCAACCTGTCGTCGAAGTTCGACGGGCCCGCTGCCGCCGCCGCTGCGCCCGCGCCGGAACCGGTGACGGAGGAAGCCGAAATCGAGCAGCAGGTGAACAGCATGTCGGAGGGTGAGCTGGACACGATCCTCCAGGCCATGCTCGCCGCGCAGACGGCGCAGGAGAGGGAGACGGCATGAGCACCCCGGCTGACAACATGAAGGGCCTCTCACTCGAGGCGAAGCGCAAGCTGCTCGCGGAGCTCATGGCGAAGTCCGGGAAGGCGGCCCCCCGCCTCTCCCCGCTCGCGTCCGGCCAGAAGGCGCTGTGGCTCCTGCACCAGCAGGACCCGGAGAGCGCGGCCTACAACACGCCCTTCGCGCTGCGCATCCGCTCGCAAATGGATGTGGCGTCGCTCAAGCGCGCGTTCGGAATGCTGGCCGAGCGCCACGCTTCCCTGCGCACCACGTTCTCGTCCACCGCGGAAGGGCAGCTCGTCCAGACGTGCCACCCGACCCTCGAGCCGAGCTTCACCCACGTGGACGCGCAGGGCTGGAGCGCCGAGCAGCTCCAGGCCGAGGTGGCCCGCGCCTACCGTCAGCCGTTCTCCCTGGAGCGGGGTCCGCTGCTCCGGGGGAACCTCTTCTCCCTGGGGGCCGAGGACCACGTCCTCCTGATGACCGTCCACCACATCGTCTATGACGGGTGGTCCGCGGGCATCCTCCAGCAGGAGTTCAATCAGCTCTATCAGGCCATCGCGCGAGGCGAGCAGCCGTCCCTGCCGCCCGTCACGGGCAGCTACGCCGCCTTCGTCGCGCAGCAGGCGGAGACGATGTCGGGTGCCGCAGGGCGGGCCCACTGGGACTACTGGCAGAAGAAGCTCGATGGTGAGCTCCCCATCCTGTCGCTGCCCGCCGACCGCAGCCGGTCGGCGGTCGCCGCGAACCGGAGTGGCGCGAGCCCGTTCCGCCTCTCCGCGGAGCTGACGGCCCGCATCAAGGCGCTCGCGCAGAGCGCCGAGTCCACGCCCTTCGTCGTGCTCGTGTCCGCCTATGCCGCCCTGCTGGGGCGTCTGGCGCGGCAGGAGGACATCCTGATTGGCTCACCCACGGCGGGCCGGCCCGGCTCCGCCTTTCATGACGTCGTGGGCTACTTCGCCAACGCGGTGGCGCTGCGCGCGGACCTCTCCGGCGCGCCGTCCACCCGGACCCTGCTGGGCCGGATGCGCACCGTCGTCCACGAGGCGCTCGCGCACCAGGACCTCCCGTTCGCATCGCTCGTGGAGCGACTGAACATCGAGCGCCGTCCTGGCGTGTCTCCCCTCTTCCAGGCGTCCATCTCGCTCCACGCCTCGCGCGAGGGTGGCGGCGCCATGGCGCTGTGGGCCTCGCCCGACGAGGACGCCCGCGTCCATTGGGGCAACCTGCAGCTCGAGCCCTTCCCCATCAGCGACCAGGAGTCGCAGTTCGACCTCACGTTGGAGATGTGGGAGACGCGAGGCGCCTTCTCCGGCGTGCTCCGCTTCAACCGCGCCCTCTTCAACGACGACACCGTCGCCCTGTGGCGCGGCTACTTTGAGAAGCTCGTCGAGGAGATGGTCCGCGCGCCGGATGAGCCGGTGGCCCGGCTGTCCCTGGCGGTCAAGGCCCCGTCCCCCGTGCACGAGGCGCGCGTTGAAAGCGCCCCGGCCGTCACCACCGCTCAGACCCTCACCGGCTGGTTTGAGGCCCAGGCCGATCGCAGCCCGAAGGCCACCGCGCTGACGTTTGGCGAGACGCACCTCAGCTACGCCGAGCTCAACGCCCGGGCGAATGTCCTGGCGCATGCGCTGCGCGACCACGGCGTGGGCCCCGAGTCACTGGTGGGCATCTGCGTCGACCGCAGCGCGGAGCTGGTCGTTTCCATCCTCGGCGTGCTCAAGGCCGGCGGCGCCTATGTGCCGCTGGACCCCGCAAGCCCGAAGGACCGGCTCGCGTTGATTCTGGAGGACGCGGAGGTCACCGCGCTGGTGACTGAGTCCAGCCGCACCGGCGAGCTTCCCACCCAGCGTGTACCCACCGTCTTCGTGGACGCGCTCGACTGGCAGGGCGGCCGGCGCACGCCGAATCCCGAGCCGGCCATCACGCCGGACACCGCCGCCTACGTCATCTACACCTCTGGTTCGACGGGGCGCCCCAAGGGCGTCATCGTCACCCATGCCAACGCCACCCGGCTGTTCACCACGTCAGAGCCGCTCTACGGCTTCGGGCCGGATGACGTCTGGACGCTGTTCCACTCCGCGGCGTTCGACTTCTCCGTCTGGGAGCTCTGGGGGCCGCTGCTGTACGGCGGGCGCCTGGTCGTCGTGCCCCACTGGATGACGCGCGCGCCCGAGGCCTTCGGTGAGCTGATTGCACGTGAGGGCGTGACGGTCCTCAACCAGACGCCGTCCGCGTTCCGAGCGCTGACGCGCGCGCCGTCCATCGCGGACGGCAAGGGTGGCCGCGGCCTCAAGTGGATCATCTTCGGTGGTGAAGCGCTGGACGCGGCGACCGTGCGCCCCTGGTTCGAGCGGTATGGGGACGCCAGGACGCAGCTCATCAACATGTACGGCATCACCGAGACCACGGTGCACGTCACGTACTACCGGGTGACCGAGGCTGACCTCACCTCCGCCGCGAGCCCCATCGGACGCCCGCTCCCGGACCTCGAACTGCACCTGCTCGACGAGCACGGCCAGCCGGTACCGGCCGGCGTTCCGGGGGAGATGTACGTCGGCGGCGCTGGTGTTGCGCGCGGCTACCTGAAGCGCCCCGAGCTCACCGCACAGCGCTTCGTCGAGGACCCGTCTTCGCCGGGCAAGCGGCTCTACCGCTCGGGCGACCTCGCCATCCGCCTTCCGGATGGCGGCTTCACGTACCTGGGGCGCATCGACGACCAAGTGAAGATTCGCGGGTTCCGCATCGAGCTGGGTGAAATCCAGTCGGTGCTCGCCACGCACCCGGCGGTCGTTGATGCCTACGTCACCACGCACGAGCGGAGCGCGGACGACCGCCGCATCGCCGCCTACGTCGTGCCCAGGGACAACGCCGCGGAGATGCTCCTGTCCTCGGATGCGGACGGCGGCGTCGGCGACACGCACGTGGGCGAGTGGAAGGCGCTCTACGACGACCTCTACGCACGCTCCGCCAGCGAGCCGCAGCTGGACCCCAGCTTCAACATCGCGGGCTGGGACAGCAGCTACACCGGCGCACCGCTCAGCGCCGAGGCGATGAAGGAGTGGGTCGACCACACGGTCCACCAGATTCTCGTGCGGAAGCCCCGCCGCGTGCTCGAGATCGGCTGTGGCACCGGTCTGCTCCTCACGCGGATTGCGCCGTCCACGGAGGCCTACTGGGCCACGGACGTCTCGGGTGTCGTCGTCAACATGCTCCGGAGCAACACGGCGAAGTCGGCCGGGCTCGAGCATGCGAAGCTCTTCCACTGCGCGGCGGACCAGTTGGACGGCATCGACTTCGGCGACATGCGCTTCGACGCGGTGATGCTGAACTCGGTGGTCCAGTACTTCCCGAGCGCGGAGTACCTCGCCCAGGCCCTGGAGAAGGCTTCACAGCGGCTGGACACGGGCGGCGTCATCTTCGTGGGTGACGTGCGGAACTTCCGCCTGCTGGAGGCCTTCCACGCGTCCATCGTCCTGGCGCAGGCGTCCGGCACGCTCGACCCACAGGTGCTCAAGACCCGCGTGGCGCAGCGCATGGCGGCGGAAGAGGAGCTGGTGCTCGCCCCGGACTTCTTCTGGGCCCTCAAGCAGCGCATCCCCCGCCTCACCCACGTGGAGATTCGCCCGAAGCGGGGCGCGTGCCTGAACGAGCTGACACGCTTCCGTTACGACGTGCTCATCCACCTGGACACCCCGCCCAGCCCCGCCCCCGACGTGGCCTGGGGCCCGGGCAACGTGAGCCTGCCCGAGCTCCGCGCCCGGCTGACCCAGGACGGCACCCGGCGTGTCGGCCTGCGCGGCATCCGGAACGCGCGAGTCGAGGCGTCCTTGGACGCCCTGGCGAGCGTGACGGATGGAGCGGCCTCGCGGCCCGGTTCCTTCGAGAAGCTCCGTCGGCGTGTGCTGGACCGCGACGCCACGACGCCCGCGAGCGCTCCGGATCCTGGCATCGACCCCGAGTCTCTCCACCAGCTCGCGGAGGCCCTGTCCCTCAACGTCGCCTTGGACTGGTCGCGCGGCGGCGTGGATGGTTCCTTCGACGCGGTCTTCACCCCGGCCGCGAAGTCGGCGCATGGGCCCGTGGCCCTCTTCGGCAGTGCACCGGAAATCGTCGCGGGGGCACGCCGCGCCAATGACCCGCTCCGGAGCCGGGTGGATCGCCGCCTGGAGAGCGAGCTGCGCAAGCGGACGCAGGCGAGCCTTCCCGAGTACATGGTGCCCGCGAGCATCATGGTCGTCGACCGGATTCCCCTGACCGAGAACGGCAAGGTCGACCGGCGCGCCCTGCCGGTTCCATCCGTCTCACAGGGCCTGGAGACGGCCTACGTCGAGCCGCGCAATGGCGAGGAGGAGATCCTGGCCAGCATCTTCGCCGAGCTGCTCGGCGCGGAGCGCGTGGGCGTGCACGACAGCTTCTTCGACCTGGGCGGACACTCGCTGCTGGCCACGCAGGTCGTGTCCAGGATTCGCGCCGTGCTGGGCGTGGAGATTCCGCTGCGCACGTTCTTCGCGAGCCCCACCGTCGCGGGGCTCGTGACGGCCGTCCAACAGCAGCGCCAGCGCCCCGGAGTGGCCGCGGTCGACTTCACCGGGCCCATGGAGCGCCCGGAGCGCATTCCGCTGTCTTCCTCCCAGGAGCGGCTGTGGATCGTGGACCGCATCGAGGAGACGCGGGCCCCCATCTACGTCATCCCGCTGGTGCTCCGGCTCCGAGGCCCCCTCCACCACGAGGCCCTGCGGCAGAGCCTGGACGCCATCGTCCAGCGGCATGAAGTGCTCCGCACGTGCTTCCCGGCAGAAGGCGCGCAGCCCTTCCAGGTCATCTCCCCGAACGTCACGGCCGAGCTTCCGCCCACTGAGGAGCTGGCCCACCCGGCCGGCGCTTCGGAGGCGGAGCTGCTCGGGCTCATCCAGGTCCAGGCGGGCTTGGAGGTCTCCCGGCCGTTCGACCTCGAGCGGGGCCCGCTGCTGCGGATGCGCCTCTTCCGCATCTCGGAGTCGGACCATGTGCTGGTCCTGACCATGCACCACGTCGTCTCCGACGGCTGGTCCGTGGGCATCCTCGCGCGTGAGCTCGCGGCCGGTTACAACGCGCTGCGCTCGCAGCGTGAGCTGGCCTTGCCGCCGCTCCAGGTCCAGTACGCGGACTTCGCGCTGTGGCAGCGGCAGCTCTTGCGGGACGGCGCTCTCGCGGAGTCCATCGAAGCGCACAAGCAACGCCTGGCGGGGGCGCCCACCTCCCTCAACCTCCCCAGCGACCGGCCCCGGCCGGAGACGCCGACGTACCGGGGTGGCGTGGTCCGCTTCGACGTGGACCGTTCCCTCACGGCGCGCCTGAAGGAGCTGAGCCGCCGGGAAGGCGCCACGCTGTACATGACGCTGCTGGCGGCCTTCACCGCTTACCTGTCACGGCTGAGCGGCCAGAAGGACCTCATCATCGGCTCGCCGGTGGCGAACCGGAATCGCGCGGCGGCGGAGCCGCTGATTGGCTTCTTCGTCAACACGCTCGCGCTCCGGATGGACCTGTCCGGCGACCCCAGCTTCCTGGAACTGCTGTCGCGCGTCCGGCGCACGGCCCTGGACGCCTACGCGGACCAGGACGTGCCCTTCGAGAAGCTGGTGGAGGTGGTCGCGCCCGAGCGGAGCCTCAGCCGCCAGCCCCTGGTCCAGGTGATGTTCGCGCTCCAGAACGCGCCGTTCTCACCGCCCGCGCTGGATGGGCTCGACGTGCAGCTGCTCGACCTGGACAGCGTCACCGCCAAGTTCGATCTGACGCTGTCGATGCAGGAATCCGCGGATGGCCTCTCCGGCCTGCTCGAGTTCAGCGCGGACCTGTTCGACCGCGAGCGCATCGAGCGGATGGCCGAGCACCTCGTCGTCATGCTCCGCGAAGCGGTGCAGGCTCCAGAGCGCCGGGTGCCCGAGTTCGCGCTATTGGGTGTGAGCGAAGCCAGCCTGGTGGCGAAGTGGGAGCAAGGCCCCAGTGCCCCGCCCGCGCCCGGCTCGGTGGTGGAGTTGTTCCAGGCGCAGGTCGCGCGCGCACCTGAGGCCATTGCTCTGGAGCATCGCGACGTCCGCCTGAGCTATGGCGAGCTCGACCGGCGGGCGACGCGCCTTGCCCGGCACCTGGTTTCATTGGGCTTCGGACGGGAGAAGCGGGCCGCCATCTGCCTGCCGAAGTCGGTGGACTTCATCACCTGCATCCTGGGCGTGTGGAAGGCCGGCGGCGCGTATGTCCCGCTCGACCCGGAGTACCCCCAGGCGCGCCTGGGCCACATGCTGGACGACTCGGGCGCGGAGGTGCTGCTCACGGAGCGCGCCCTGGGCGAGCGGCCGGGCTTCCAGGGCCAGACGCTGTGGATGGATGAGCCCCTGCCGGAGCACGCCGAGCCGTCCACCCTCCCGTTCCCCGACGCGGATTCCGCCGCCTACGTCATCTACACCTCGGGTTCCACCGGGAAGCCGAAGGGCGCGGTGCTGGAGCACCGGGGCGTGGCGAACCTCGCCGTGGCCTCGGTCCCGCTCTTCGGTCTCGGACCGGACAGTCGGATCCTCCAGGCGGCGTCGCTGTCCTTCGACGTATCCGTCTGGGACATCGTGATGGCGTTCGCCAGCGGTGCCCGGCTGGTGCTGCCCACGGATGAGACCGCGCGCGTGGGCGAGTCCCTGGCCACGGTGCTCACGGAGAAGCACATCACCCAGGTGGTGCTGTCACCCTCCGCGCTCGCGACGCTGCCAGAGGGGGCCTACCCCGATCTCCGCGTGCTCATCACGGCCGGAGAAGCGCTCCCCTCGGAGCTCGTGAAGAAGTGGGTGACGGACACCCGTCGCTTCATCAACGCGTATGGTCCGACGGAGACGACGGTCATCGCGACGGTCGCCGAGCTCAAGCAGGGCGACACGGGCGTTCCATCGATCGGCCGGCCCTTGCCAGGGCTCGTGGCGCGCATCCTCGACGCCGACCAGCGGCAGGTCCCCATCGGGGTTCCCGGCGAGCTGTACGTGGGCGGTGTGGCACTCGCGCGCGGGTACCACGGACTCGACGAGCTCACCCGGACACGCTTCATCCCGGACCCCTACTCCGATGCCCCGAACGCCCGGCTCTACCGAACCGGCGATCTCACGCGCTGGAGCGCCGACGGCAGCATCGACTTCCTGGGCCGCATCGACGACCAGGTGAAGCTGCGCGGCTACCGCATCGAACTGGGTGAGGTGGAAACCGTCGTCGACAGCCACCCCGCGGTCCAGCGGTCGGTCATCACGGTCCACCAGGGGCAGCTCGCGGCCTATGCCGTGGGCCGTCCGGGCACGGCGCTGACGATTCAGTCCCTGCGCGACCATGCCATGGGCCTGCTTCCGAACTACATGGTGCCGGCGCACTTCGTCGTGCTGGAAACCTTCCCGCTGACGCCCAGCGGCAAGGTGGACCGCAAGAAGCTGCCGGACCCCGTGCAGGCCCAGGCGCCCGCCGCCTTCGCCGATGCGCGGACGCGGGAGGAGCAGATCCTGTCCAGCATCTGGGCCACCGTCTTGAAGAAGGAGTCCGTGGGTATCCACGACAACTTCTTCGCGCTCGGCGGTGACTCCATCCTCGGACTGCAGATCATCTCCCGCGCCACCCAGCAGGGCCTGCGGCTGCGACCGCGCCAGCTGTTCGAGCACCAGACCATCGCCGACCTGGCGCGCGTGGCCTCCAGCACCCAGGTCATCAACGCCGAGCAGGGGCTCGTGACGGGCAGCGCGCCCCTCACCCCCATCCAGCATTGGTTCTTCGACCAGAACCGCGCCGGGCCGCAGCACTTCAACATGGCGGTGATGCTCGACGTGGAGCCGGGAATCGACCTGGCCGCGCTTCGCGGCGCGCTCGAAGCGGTGGAGCGCCACCACGACGCGCTCCGCTTCCGCTTCCGCTTCCGCAAGGACGGTGACGGCTGGACCCAGTTCCACGCGGAAGAGGCGGCGCTGACAGGCATTCCCCTGGACACGCTGGACGTGGACGGGAGCGAGCACGTGGAAGAGGCGCTCGCCGACCTCCACGAGTCCCTGGACCTGGAGCAGGGCCCGCTCATGCGCGCCGCCCTGCTGCGGCTGGGTGGGGACTCCGCGCGGCTCGCGCTGGTGGCCCACCACCTGGTGGTGGACGCCGTGTCGTGGGGAATCATCATCGAGGACCTGCTGACGGCGTACAGCCAGTTGTCGAATGGCCAGGAGGTCGGCCTCCCGCCGAAGACGACGTCCTTCCAGCACTGGGCGAAGCGGCTCGAAGCGTATGCGGCGACGCCCAACGCCCGGGCTGAGCTCGACGCCTGGCTCGCAACGGCGCAGCGGGATGACTCGCAGGACCTGCCGCTGAACGACCCACACGCCCCGGACACGGTCAGCGACGCGGGCACGCTCGTGACGTGGCTGGAGGCGGAGGAGACCCAGTTGCTGCTGAACGAGGTCCCGACGGCGTACGACGTCAAGGTCAACGAGGCCCTGATTGCCGCGCTCGCCCGGACGCTCACGGGCTGGTCCGGCAACAGCACCGTCCGAATCGACCTGGAAGGCCATGGACGCGAGTTCCTGTTCGACGACGTGGACCTGAGCCGCACGGTGGGCTGGTTCACCGCGCTCTTCCCGCTCCGCCTGCACGTGGGTGCCCGGGAAGGCGTGCGTGAGACGCTGGCCCGCGCGAAGGACGCGCTGCGCCGGACGCCTCGGGGCGGCATCGGCTACGGCGTGCTCCGTGCGCTGTCGCCGGATGCGTCGATTCGTTCGAGGCTCGGCGCGATTCCGAACGCGGGCATCGTCTTCAACTACCTGGGACAGATGGGCGCCGTGCCGACGCAGGGCGTGGTGCGAGGCCGCGCCAAGGAGGGACTGGGCCTGCTGCACGCGCCTGGCGCCACCCGGCCCCACCGTATCGAGCTCAACGCCGTGGTCGAAGCGGGTCAGCGTCTCCGCCTCGACTGGACCTTCGGCGCCAAGGTCTTCCACAAGGAGACCATCGAGCGGCTGAACGCGGAGTTCCACGCCAACGTGCGAGCCATGATTCGCGAGCGCGCGGAGCCCGCCGCGGCGGTCCGGGTGGCGTCTGACTTCCCGGCGGCGCGTCTGAGTGCCAAGGATTTGAAGCGCGTGCTCACGCTGACCAAGAAGTCGCGATGAGCCAGGTGGAAGGTGAGGGGCAGGACAGCGCCATGACGTCAGAAGAGTCGATCGAGGACATCTACGAGCTCGCCCCCATGCAGCACGGCATGCTCTTCCACGCGCTGATGGAGCCCGGCGCGGGCATGTACGTGGAGCAACTGAGCTGCGAGGTCCGGGGGGACCTGCCCATCAACCGTTGGAAGGAGGCCTGGCAGCACGTCCTCGCCCGGCATCCCATCCTGCGCTCGGGCTTCCTCTGGGAAGGTCTGGAGAAGCCGCTCCAGGTCGTCGCGGTGGAGGCCGAAGTCCCCTGGCGCATCGAAGACATCCGGCACGTACCGGCGGACGCGCAGCAGCGGTGGATTGACGACTTCCTGCGCGAGGACCGGCTCCAGGGCTTCGACCTGGGCACGCCGCCCCTGATTCGTTGCGCGCTGATACGGCTCGACGACGCACGCCACCTGTTCGTGTGGACCTACCACCACCTGCTGCTGGACGGGTGGTGCTTCTCCATCGTCCTCCGCGAGGTGCTCGGTGCCTTCGAGGAGGGCGTCGCAGCGCTGCCGCCAGCCGCACGGCCCTACCGCGACTACATCGCCTGGCTCCAGGAGCAGGACCCCTCCCGCGCGGAGTCCTTCTGGCGCGAGCGGCTCCAGGGCTTCAAGCAACCCACGCCACTGCCCTTCACCGAGCGACAGGACACCAGCGGACCGGCGGGCGATACGCAGCCGGAGGTCACAAAGCGGCTGTCGCCAGAGCTGACCGCGCGGCTCACGGGCTTCGCGAAGGCGCACCGGCTGACGCTCAACACGCTGGTCCAGGGCGCATGGGCGCTGGTCCTGGCGAGAGCGACAGGCACGGACGACGTCATCTTCGGCGTGACGGTCTCTGGCCGTCCCGCCGACCTTGCCGGTTCCGAGTCCATCGTCGGACTCTTCATCAACACCCTGCCCCTGCGAGCGCGGCTGGACGGCACGGCGCAGGTCGCCACGTTCCTGTCGGGGCTTCAGACTGAACAAGGCGCGGTCGAGCCGTACAGCTACGCCTCGCTGGCGGACATCCAGCACTGGTCGGACGCGCCGAAGGACCGACCGCTCTTCGAGAGCATCCTGGTGTTCGAGAACTATCCGCTCGACGCCTCGACGCTCCTGCCTCGCAGTGGCCTCACCATCAGCTCGGTCACCACACACGACCGCATCAGCTACCCGCTGGCGCTGGTCGCCATCCCGGGCGAGTCGCTGGAGCTGCGCGTCATGTACGCGGCGGACGCGTTCTCCCGTCCGATGGCCGAGCGCATCGCGCGGTTGCTGGTAGCCGCGCTCGAGTCGCTGCCGGGCGCGAAGACGGTCGGCGATATCGACCTGATGGACGAGGCCGCCCGGAGCGTGCTGGCGGAGTGGGGCCAGCATCCCCGTGCCTACGACGTCACTCGCCCTGTGACGGCCCTACTGAACGGGGCCGCGCCCGACGCGACCGCCGTGGTGGGCCCCGACGGCAAATCCATCAGCTACCGCGAACTCGACCGCCACGCCGAGCGCGTGGCGCGGCATCTCCGTCAGTTGGGCGCCGGTCGGGAGTGCATCGTCGGCGTGTGCATTGGCAGGTCCGTGGAGATGGTGGTGGCGCTCCTGGGCGTGCTCAAGGCGGGAGCCGCCTACCTGCCCCTGGACCCCAACTATCCCGCTGAGCGGTTGGCCTACATCGTGGGCGATGCGGCACCGGTCGCCATCCTCAACACGGGTGCGGACCCCATCGCGGACACGCGCGTTCCCCGGCTCGACGTCTCCCGAGTCCTGAACGTGACGGACACGCCCGGCGTCCCCGCGAAGGAACCGGTGCGGCTGGATGACCTGGCCTACGTCATCTACACCTCGGGTTCGACCGGCGCGCCCAAGGGCGTCCTGGTCACACACCGGAACCTGATGAACCTGGTGTCCTGGCACACGGAGGCTTTCGGCCTCACGGCGAAGGACCGGACGACCCAGCTCGCCAGCACCGCGTTCGACGCCGCCGTCTGGGAAATCTGGCCGACGCTCGCTGCGGGCGCCACGCTGCACCTCGTCCCACCCGAGCTGTCCAGTGCCCCCTCCGACCTGGCGAACTGGCTGGTGGCACAGCAGATCTCCATCAGCTTCCTGCCGACGGTGGTCGCAGAGTCCGTGCTGGCCTTGCCGTGGCCTTCGCCGTGCGCGCTGCGCTTCGTGCTCACGGGCGGCGACCGGCTCCACGCCACACCGCCCGCGGGACTCCCGTTCCAGCTCGTCAACAACTACGGCCCCACTGAGACGACGGTGGTGGCGACATCCGGAACCGTCGCTCCGGATGGCAAACAAGGGCTGCCCTCCATCGGCCGGCCGGTCGCCAATGCCCGCATCTACATCCTCGACCACCAGCGGCGTCCCGTCCTTCCGGGTGTCATCGGAGAGCTGTACATCGGCGGCGCGGGCGTCACCCGGGGCTACCTGAACCGGCCGGACCTGAACGCGGAGCGCTTCGTTCCCGACCCGTTCGCGGGCGTGCCTGAAGCGCGCATGTACGCGAGCGGCGACTTCGCCCGGTTCCTCCCAGATGGAACCATCGCGTTCCACGGCCGGGCGGACCGTCAGGTCCAGATTCGCGGCGTGCGGGTGGAGCTTGGCGAAATCGAGGCCGCGCTGGCGGCCCATCCCAACGTGACCGCGGCGGCCGTGGTGAGCGAGGCGCAGCGGCAGAACGGTGACGTTCGGCTGATTGCGTTCGCGGTCAGCGACGTGGTGCCTCAGCCCGACGCGGCCGTGCTCACGCAGTATCTGGCGACGAAGCTCCCCACGGCCATCCTTCCCAGCCGGGTCATCGTCATCGACCGGCTTCCGTTGACGCCCAACGGGAAGGTCGACACCGCGGCGCTCGAATCCCGTGCCCTGGAGGCCCAGCCCCAGGTGGCTTCGGCCGCGCCTCGAACGCCCCATGAGGAGATCCTCGCCGGCATCTGGAGCGCGGTGCTCGGCCAGGAGCGCGTGGGCATCCACGATGACTTCTTCGATCTCGGTGGGCATTCACTGAAGGCGACGCAGGTCATCGCGCGCACCCGCGAGGCCTTCGGCGTCGACATTCCCGTCCGAGCCATCTTCGAGCGCCGGACCATCGCGCAGCTCGCGGAGACGCTCTCTGGACAGGGCACGGCGGTCGAGCCCATCCCGCACGTGGAACTGACGGGAGACACGCCCGTCGCTCCGGGCCAGGAGAGCCTGTGGTTCATCGACGCGCTCGGAGGGGACAGCGCGGCGTACAACGTCCCGTTGGTGCTCCGGCTCCAGGGGACGCTCGATGGCAGCGCGCTCGCAAGGACGCTCCAGCTCCTGGTTGAACGCCATGAGGCGCTCCGGAGCACCTTCCACGACCGTGGAGGCACGCCCGTCCTGCGAGTCCAGGCACCTGCCGCCTCCGTGCTCGTGAGCGAGGACGTCTCCCCTGCCCTCCTCGACGCACGCATCGCCGAGGAGGTCGCCGCGCCGTTCTCGCTGACGGACGGCCCGCTCTTCCGCGCGCGGCACTTCCGGCTCGCACCCGACAGCCACGTCCTGGTCCTCAACCAGCACCACATCATCGCGGACGCCTGGTCCGTCGGAGTCCTGCTGCGCGAGTTCTGCATCGTGTACGCCTCGCTGGTGAGCGGCACGGAGCCGGACCTACCCGCGTTGCCCGTTCGCTACGCGGACTGGGCCGCATGGCAGCGGCAGCGGCTGGAATCAGGACGCCTGGACGAGAGCGTTGCCTTCTGGCGTGAAGCCTTGAAGGACGCCCCGCCCGTCCTTCCGCTTCCCACCGACCGTCCGCGACCGGAACGGCAGCGGTTCCATGGGAAGACCCATGGCTTCGTGCTGGAAGCGCCGCTGGGCCAGCGGCTCGAAGCGCTCTCCCGGAGCTCGGGCGCCTCGCTGTTCATGACCCTGCTCGGCGCCTTCGCCGCGTACCTCGGGCGCATCAGTGGCCAGGAGGATGTGGTGATTGGCTCGCCTGTCGCCAATCGCGACCGGCACGAAACGGAGGGAGTGGTCGGGTACTTCCTCAACACACTCGCGCTCCGCGTCGACCTGTCTGGAGACCCGACGTTCTCCGAACTGTTGCTGCGCGTCCGCAAGACGGCGCTCGATGCCTACGCGCATCAGGACGTACCCTTCGAGAAGCTCGTGGCCGCACTCGAGCTGCCGCGTGGACTTGCGCACAACCCGCTTTTCCAGGTGATGTTCGTCCTCCAGGGCCAGAGCGGTGGCGAGCTCCAGCTCCCCGATGTTCGCGCCGAGATTCAAGCGCCGGTGAGCTCGACGTCGAAGTTCGACCTCACCTTCTTCGTGGAGCCGCGTGAGGGCGCGCTCGCCTGCAGCATCGAGTACGACACGGACGTCTTCGACGCGGACCGGATTGACCGGATGGCCGCGCACCTCGGCCGGCTGCTCCAGGCCATCGCCGAGGAGCCCGAGCTCCACACCTCAGAGCTCCCGCTCTTGTCCAACGAGGAGCGGCGTCTGTACGCCGACCTCAACCGCACCGAGCGCAGGTACTCCGGCCGCACCCTCCCCGAGCTGTTCGATCGTCAGGCCCAGAAGACGCCTGACGTGGTCGCGCTGGAGCACCAGGGCGTGACGCGGACCTACCGCCAGCTCCATGAGGCCGCGGAAGCCCTGGCCGACCGGCTGGGTGCCTTGGGCGTGGGCCCAGGGGTCCGGGTTTCCATCTGCCTGGACCGCTACATCCATGCGCAGGTCGCCCTCCTCGCGGTCCTCAAGGCCGGTGGCGCCTATGTGCCGCTCGATCCGACGTACCCGCCTGAGCGCCTTCGCTACATGCTGGAGGACGCCAGGCCGCGTGTCCTGCTCACGGAGAAGAAGTACAGCGAGCTGCTCCCGTCTCAGGGCCTGACGCAGGTCCTGCTGGATGACACGGAGGCGCCTGCCACGAAGACACCGCGGCCCCGGGTGGAGCCGCATCATCTGGCCTACGTCCTCTACACGTCGGGCTCGACGGGCAAGCCCAAGGGCGTGGCCATGCCCCACCGGGCACTCGTCAACCTCATCGAGTGGCAGACCGAACACGCCCGCCCCCTGCGCACGCTCCAGTTCGCGCCGCTCAACTTCGATGTGTCGTTCCAGGAGACCTTCTCCACCTGGTGCTCGGGTGGCACGTTGGTCCTCATCGATGAAGGCACGCGACGCGACCCGGACGCGTTGGCCGACTTCCTCGATGCGGAGCGCGTCCAACGCCTCTTCCTGCCGGCCGTGGCGCTCCACCATCTGGCACAGGCCGCGCTGCGCACCGCGCATCGCGTTCCAGGGCTCACGGAAGTCATCACCGCGGGAGACCAACTCCGCATCACCGACCCCATCCGCCGCTGGTTCCAGGAAGGTGGCAAGCGCCTTCACAACCACTACGGTCCCACCGAATCGCATGTGGTGACGGCGCTCGAGTTGGAGGGCGACCCGCGGCACTGGCCTGGGCTGCCGTCCATCGGGCGGCCCATCGCCAACGCTGCGGTCCACCTGCTCGACGCGAACCAGCGCCCCGTTCCGGTGGGAGTGCCCGGAGAGCTCTATCTGGCGGGCACGTGCCTCGCCGACGGCTACCTGTCACGGCCGGACCTCACCGCCGAGCGCTTCGTCGACCTGCCCCTGTCTCCCCCCGTGCGGGCGTACCGGACCGGGGACCTTGGCCGGTTGACGGTGGACGGGAGCATCGAGTTCCTCGGCCGCGCGGACGACCAGGTCAAGATTCGCGGCTTCCGTGTGGAGCCCGGCGAGATTGAGCGCGCCCTGTGTGCCCACCCCGATGTCCGCGATGCGGCGGTCATCGTCGACGGTGATGCCACGCGCGAGAAGCGGCTGGTGGCCTACGTCGTCCCGGAGACGGTGCGGTTGGCCGAGCTGCCCGACTTCCTCGCCAGGGACCTGCCCGAGTACATGGTTCCCGCGCTGTTCGTGCCGTTGCCCGAGCTGCCCCGGACGCCCAGTGGCAAGGTCGCGCGCCGTGCGCTCCCCGCCCCCGTCGCGCCAGTGCAGACCGAGAGCCCGTCCGAGCCGCCTCGTACGCCCACGGAGGCGGCCGTGGCACGGGCCTTTGAACAGGTCCTGGGACGCGGCGTTGTCGGGCGGGACCAGGACTTCTTCCAACTGGGCGGGCACTCGCTGCTCGCGATGCAGGTCGTCGCGCGGATTCGCGGCGACGTGGACGCTGCGTTCCGCGTCTCCGACCTCTTCGAGAATCCGACCATCGCCTCCTTGAGCCGGGTGCTCGATGCCCGCCGGGGAAGCCAGACGCTGACGCTTGCCCGGATTGAACCGGCGCCCGAGGGCGCCGCCATTCCGCTGTCATTCTCCCAGGAACGGCTCTGGTTCCTGGATCAGCTCTACCCCGGCACCGCGGCCTACAACCTGCCCATGGCGCTGCGGCTGACGGGAACATTGGACGTCAGTGCCTTCCAGGAAAGCCTGTCCGACATCGTCCGGCGGCACCCCGTGCTCGGGATGCGCTTCGTCGAGCGAGATGGCCGCGTGTGGCAAGAGCCGCGGGCGAACCAGGGCGTTCCGTTCGAGCAGGTCACCCTGGGAGAGACGTCCCCCGAAGCGCTTCGCCTGCTCATCGCGGAGGAGGCCACGCGACCGTTCGACCTGACGAACGGCCCGCTGTTCCGCGCGAAGCTGTTCCGGCTCGACGAGGCGGCACACGTCGTCGTCGCGACGATGCATCACACCGTCGGTGACGGCTGGTCCATCAGCGTGCTCGTCCGTGAGCTCTCCCAGCTCTATGCCGGACGTGTCTCCGGCCAGCCGGTGACGCTGCCGGAGCTCCCCGTCGACTACCGGGACTTCGCGTACCAGCAGCGGCGGCACCTCCAGGGCGAGGTGCTGGAGCAGCGGCTCGACCACTGGCGGAAGAAGCTTCATGGCGCGCCGTCGGCCCTGGACCTGCCCATGGACCGGCCTCGTCCTCCCCGGACGAGCATGCGCGGCGCCACCGAGCGCATCGCCCTGGGCAAGGCGCTGAGCGAGGCCATCGAGGCCCTGAGCCTGCGCACGGGTGGAACCAGCTTCATGGTCCTCATGGGCGGCTTCGCGGCCTACCTGGCGCGCATCACCGGGCAGGATGACATCGTCATCGGCACGCCCGTGGCCAACCGCGACCGCGCGGAGCTCGAGTCCCTGATTGGCTTCTTCGTCGGGACCCTGCCACTGCGCATCGACCTGTCCGCCAATCCGACCTTCGAGGAGCTCGTCGCGCGCGTCCGTGCCTCCGCGCTGGAGGCCTACGCGTACCAGGACGTTCCCCTGGAGAAGATTGTCGAGGCGCTCGGCGTCGAGCGGAACCTGAGCCACGCCCCGCTGTTCCAGGTGATGTTGATGCTGCAGAACACCCCGGAGGGCCACCTGAGCCTTCCGGGGCTGGCGCTGGAGCCCATCGACCTGGAGATCCAGAGCGCGAAGTTCGACCTCACCTTGAGCTTCGAGCCCACGCGCGAAGGGCTGTCCGGCGTCATCGAGTACAGCACGGACCTCTTCGACGCGGACCGCATCGAGCGGATGGTCGCCCACCTCCAGGTGCTCTTCGCCGACGCGGTGGCGCATCCGGAGAAGCGGTTGTCAGAGCTCGCGCTCCTCCCCGAGCAGGAGCGCGGCGTCGTCGCCGCGTTCACCCAGGGGCGCGTGGTGGCGCCCACGCGCCACGTCCCGGCCCACCGGCTCGTGGAGGAACACGCGGAGCGAACGCCGGATGCCTTCGCGCTCGAACTGGGGCAAGAGCGGCTCACGTATGGCGAGCTGAACCGCCGGGCCAACCGCGCCGCGCACCAGCTCATCGCGATGGGCGCCGGCCCGGAGAAGCTGGTGGCCCTGGCCGTGCCTCGGTCGTTCGAGATGCTCATCGGCCTGCTCGCCATCTGGAAGGCCGGGGCGGCCTACGTCCCGCTCGACCTCTCGTACCCGAAGGATCGACTCGACGGCATCCTGGAGGACTCGGGCGCCGCGCTCATGGTGAGCACCCATGCGGCGGAGCAGAAGTGGCGCGCGCCGCAGGTGCGCACGCTCTGGCTGGACGAGCCCGCGGATGCCGCGCCCACCGGCAATCCCGACAGTGGCGTTCGCATGGAGAACGCCGCCTACGTCATCTACACCTCGGGCTCCACGGGCAGACCCAAGGGCGTGATTCTGGAGCACCGGGGGCTCGCGAACGTCATCGAGATGCAGCGGCACGAGCTGGGCGCCGACGCGGGCTGCGTCATGCTCCAGTTCTCCTCCATCTCCTTCGACGTCTCGGCCTGGGAAATCGTCATGGCCCTGACCAACGGGGGCCGGCTCGTGGTGGCCCCTGCGGACACGCTGCTCGCGGGCGACGAACTGGCCAAGGTGCTGCTGGCTCACGGCGTCACGCACATGGTGCTGCCCCCGACGTCGTATGCGGCGCTCCCCACCGACCGCGAGTACCCCGCGCTTCGCATGCTGACGTCCGCGGGAGAGGCCCTTCCGCCAGAGGTCGTCCACACGTGGGCGCGGCCCGGCGTCCAGTTCGTCAACGCCTATGGCCCCACCGAGGTGTCCATCATCAGCACGCTCGGCCACTGCCGACAGGACGACCCGGGTGCTCCGCCCATCGGGCGCCCCGCCCTAAACCTGGAGGGGTACGTCCTGGACCGCCACGGCGCACTGCTGCCCATTGGCGTCCCGGGCGAGCTGCACATCGGAGGCGTCGGTGTCGCCCGCGGTTACCTGAACCGCGAGGAGCTCACGCGCGAGAAGTTCATCCCGCATCCGTTCAAGCCCGACGCACGGCTGTACCGGAGCGGAGACCTGGTCCGCTGGCGCAAGGATGGCAACCTCGAGTACCTCGGGCGCATCGACCATCAGGTCAAGCTCCGTGGCTATCGCATCGAACTGGGTGAAATCGAAGCGGTGCTGGCCTCCTACCCCGGTGTGGCGAAGGCCGTGGCCAACGTTCATTCCGCGGGTGCCCAGGGGGGCGTGAAGACGCTGATTGCCTATGTCGTCTCGGCCCAGCCCGTGGAGGTGCACGCGCTCCGTGAGTACGCCCGGAAGAAGCTCCCGGAGTTCATGGTGCCCGCGCAGTTCATCCACCTGGAGGAGCTGCCGTTGTCGTCCAGCGGCAAGGTGGACAAGCGACGTCTACCGCCGCCGCGCTTCGAGGCGTCCGCGAGCGAGACGCGCTTCGTGCCCCCGCGTACGCCCACCGAGCAGACGCTGGCCTCGCTGTGGGAATCGCTCCTGGAGCGCCGTCCGATTGGCGCGGAGGACAACTTCTTCGACTTGGGCGGGCACTCGCTTCTGGCCGCGCAGGTCATGAGCCGCGTGCGGAGGACGTTCGGTGTCGACGTGCCCCTCTCCGCCATCTTCGAGCAGCCGACGCTGACGGCACTGGCGGCGCTGATTGCCGCCAAGGAGGCCGCACCCCAGCTTCCGCCGCTGGTCCGGCTGACGAGTCCCGGGGACCGGCCCCTTTCGTTCGCGCAGGAGCGGCTGCGATTCCTCGCCGAGCTCGAAGGAGAGAGCGCGGCCTACAACATCCCCATCGCGTTCACGTTGCGCGGCGCGCTGGACGAGGCTGCGTTGCGACGGAGCCTCCAGCGCGTGCTGGAGCGCCATGAGGTCCTCCGGACGAACTTCCCGCTCGTCGACGGTCTTCCGGTGGCCCGGGTGGCCGACGCGGTGCTCACGCTGACCACAGAGGACCTCCGCCACGCCGGCGCGGCAAGCCTCGACCAGCGGCTGGCCGAGGAGTCCGCCCGGCCCTTCGCGCTGGACGTGGGCCCCGTGGTGCGCGTGCACCTGTTCAAGCGCGCGGACGATGAACACGTGCTCCTCGTGGCCATGCACCACATCGTGTCCGACGGCTGGTCTTTCGGCGTGATGATGCGTGAGTTCTCCGCGTTCTACGCCGCGGAGGTCCGGGGCGAGCCCCTGGCGCTTCCAGCCCTCCCCATCCAGTACACGGACTACGCGGCGTGGCAGCGGAGCTGGCTCAACGGCCAGGCCCGGGAGCATCAGCTCGGCCATTGGCGCAAGGCGCTCGCGGGTGCGCCCGCCGTGCTGGACCTGCCGACTGACAGGCCCCGGCCCGCGGTCCGGAGTCACCGGGGTGCCACCGAGCCGCTGGCGTTGGCGCCCGACGTGGCCCAGGCCCTCACCTCGCTCTGCCGTGAGCAAGGGGTGACGGCCTACATGGCATTGCTCGCCGCCTTTGGCGCCTACCTGGGCCGGGTGAGTGGGCAGGATGACGTAGTCATCGGCTCACCGTTCGCCGGCCGCCGCATCGCGGAGACGGAGCCGCTCATCGGGTTCTTCGTGAACTCGCTGCCCCTGCGCATCGACCTGGGCGGCGAGCCCACGTTCCTCGAGCTCCTCCAGCGCGTCCGCCGCCAGGTGCTCGACGCCCATGAGCACCAGGACGTCCCTTTCGAAAAGCTGGTCGAGGTGCTCAAGCCGGAGCGCGTGCTCGGAACCAGTCCGCTCTTCCAGGTGATGCTCGCGTACCAGCAGACGCACACCGCGAAGATGGCGCTGCCGGGCCTGGAGGTCACCCCGGTGGCCATCCCCAGCGGCGCCGCCAAGTTCGACCTCACCCTGACGCTGTCCGAGACGGCCCAGGGGTTCGAAGGCGTGCTGGAATACGACCGCGACCTCTTCGACGCCTGGCGCATCCAGGCGATGGTGCGCCAGTTGACGGGCTTCATCACGCGGCTGGCCGCCGAACCGCGGTTGAAGGTCGTGGATGTCGACTTGCTGGGCGCCGAGGAGCGTGCCCGGCTCACGCCTCGCGCACCGGAGGCGACACCGTCCCTTCCCGCCGTGCACGAGGTCATCGCGGCCCAGGCGGCGAAGACGCCGACGGCCATCGCCGTCGAGGCCGAGGACGGCACGCTCACCTACGCGGCCTTGGAGGCTCGCGCGAACGCCGTTGCCCAGACGCTGGTCCAGCGCGGCGTCACGCCGGGCTCCCTGGTGGCCCTCGCCGTGGAACGCTCCGTGGGGATGATGGCGGGGCTGCTCGGCATCCTCAAGGCGGGCGCGGCCTACGTCCCGCTCGACCCAGCCTACCCTCGCGAGCGGCTGACGTTCATGCTCGAGGACAGCGGCGCGCGGGTGGTCGTCACGCAAGCGCACCTCACCTCGCGGTTCCCGGGGTCCGACGTGGTGGTGCTCGGGGACGACACCCTGGAGTCGTTCGAGCCACGGAGCGGCGCGCTGGCGTACTGCCTGTTCACCTCCGGCTCGACGGGACAGCCCAAGGGCGTGCTGATTGAGCACTCCGCCCTGGCCAACCACATGGCGTGGATGGACGACGCCATGCCGCTGGGACATGAGGACCGGGTGCTCCAGCGCACGTCGCTCAGCTTCGACGCCTCGGTCTGGGAGCTGTTCGCGCCGCTGATGGTGGGCGCCCGGCTGGTGCTGGCGCCGCACGGCCTTGGCGCGGATACGGAGCACCTGGCCCGCGTGCTGCGCGAGCGCGACGTCTCCGTGCTCCAACTGGTGCCCTCGCTGCTGACGGCGCTGGTGGAGGAGCCCAGCTTCGCGAACCTCCCGGCGCTCCGGCGCGTCTGCGTGGGTGGAGAGCCCCTGCCCTCCGCGACCGTCGCCACGCTCTTCAGCCGTTCGAAGGCGGAAGTGTGGAACCTCTACGGACCGACAGAGGCGACCATCGATTCGCTGGCGCACCGGTGCCTTCCCGGACAGGTGGGCACGCATGGCCCGACCGAGCCCATTGGCCTGCCCATCCACCGGATGGAGGCGCTCATCCTGGATGGCAGGCTTCGCCCTGTCCCAGAGGGTGTCCCCGGAGAGCTCTATCTCGCGGGGCCCGGCCTGGCGCGCGGATACCTCAATCGCCCGGAGCTGACGCAGTCGCGCTTCATCGAACACGCCTTCCCTGGAGGCCCGACGCTGCGCATGTACAAGACGGGTGACGTGGTCCGCCGGCTGGCGGATGGCACGTTCCTGTTCGTGGGCCGCGCCGACCGGCAGGTGAAGCTGCGCGGGCATCGCATCGAGCTGGGCGAGGTCGAAGCCGCCATTGCCCGGCACCCGGCGGTGCGTGAAGCCGTCGCGCTGGTGCGCGGCACGGGTGGAGACTCCCGGCTGGTGGCCTTCGTGGTGCCCCATGCGTCCGCGCAGCGCCCCGAGCCCACCGAGCTCCGGAGCTTCGTCGAGCAGCAGCTCACGGCGAACATGGTGCCTGGGCAGTTCGTCCTCCTGGACGCGCTGCCGCTCGCGCCCAACGGAAAGGTGGACACGCGAGCGCTGAGCGCGATGGAGCTCGCCGACGCGCGCGTCACCGCCCTGGAGGGCCTGCCGCGTGATGCCCTGGAGCTGGAGCTGGTCCGGCTCTTCGAGGAGGTGCTCGGCGTGCGCGCCGTGGGCATCCACGACAGCTTCTTCGACCTGGGCGGCCACTCGCTGCTGGCGCTCAAGATGAAGCTCGCGGTGGAGAAGCGCCTGGACCGCCCGCTTCCGCTGGTGTCCCTGTTCAGGAACCCGACGCCCGCGCAGCTCACGGCGGTCCTCCGGACCGAGAACGCGGCCGTCTCTCCGCTGGTGCCGCTCACCCCCGAGGCCCACGCACTCATGGCCGCCGGCGCCGCGAACTCGAACCGGACGCCGGTGCTCTACCTGGTGCCCGGTGGAGGCTCGACGCCGTTCTACCTGTTGTCCCTCGCCAGACACCTGGAAGGCGTCGCCGTGTTCGGCCTCCAGCCGCAGGGCCTGGATGGCGACGTGCCACCTCACGAGACGGTGGAGGCCATCGCCACGTGGTACGCGGACGCCATCCTGGCCATGCAGCCCGAAGGCCCCTACTCCGTCGGTGGACACTCCATGGGCGGACACATCGCCTACGAGCTGGCCCAGGAGCTCAAGGCCCGCGGACGCGAGGTGGGCGTCGTCGCCATGCTGGATACCCTGGCGCCCTTCCCCGACGTCACCCGGCCGCAGGGCGAGGGCTGGGACACGGCGCAGTGGATGCTCCACCTCGCCGGCATCATGGAGGCGTTCTTCAACGTGAAGATCGACCTCGCCCTGCCTGAAGTGCGCGCCATGGGCGAAGCCGAGCGGCTCCAGTTCTTCGTCGCACGGCTCCAGGCCGCGGCGGTCCTCCCCGAAGGCGCGCAGCCCGTCCACGTGCAGGGCATCCTCAACGTGGCGCGGGCCCATGACGCCCTGAACTACCGGCCCCGCCGTGGACAACCGGTGCCCCTGGCGGTGTTCCGCGCGGAGGACCGCAGTGGCCCCAGCACGGCGGCGCTCGACGCGCTCGTGCAAGACGGCACGCTCGGCTGGAGCCAGTTGACGCAGCAGGCCTGCTCGGCCTACCCCGTCCCTGGCACCCACCTGTCGCTGCTCCGCGACCCGCACGCGGCGGTGCTCGCCCAGCACCTGCTCGCGCTCATTCCCAGTCCGACACCCGCCCCATGAACGTCCACAACGTCCTGAAGCTCCTGCACCTCATCGCCGTCGTGGTGTTCCTGGGCGACATCGTCGTGACGGCCGTGTGGCGGTTGCTCGCGGACAGGACGCGCGAGCCTCGGGTGATTGTCTATGCCCTGCGGCTGGTGCAGTTCACCGACAAGTACCTGCTGGTGCCCAGCGTCTTCGCGCTCGCCGCCACCGGCATGCTGCGCGCGCACCTCCAGGACATCCCCCTGTGGACGAACCCGGCGCTTGCCGCGGGACAGGTCTGCTTCATGCTGTGCGGCATCGTCTGGCAGCTCACGCTGCGCCCCATCCAGGCGCGGCAGTTGGCCATGGCCGAGGCGCTCGGCGACACCGGGGCCTCGTTCGATGACTACCTGCTGCTCACGCAGAAGTGGTTCCGCTGGGGCATCCTGGCCATGGCGCTCGCCTTCGGCTCCATGGCGCTGATGGTCCTCCACTGACATGCGAAAGGGAGCCCGCCCCATTGGCGCGAGCTCCCTTTCTGGACTTCACGGCGGGCCGGAGCCGCCGCCTGGCCTCAGCCGCTCAGAACCACTTGGGCGACGGGCGACGCGGAGGAAGCGGGGAGGCCTCGGGGGCCTTCGCAGGAGCCTGCGCCACCGCGGGACGGCCGCCACCCGAACCCCTGGAACCGCCCTGGCCACCCCGGCTGGCGTTGCCACCGGAGCCACCCGAGCCCTGCGCCGAGCGGCCACCCTCGGGACGGCCCTGTCCACGGCCTCCGCCGCCAGCGCCACCACGGCCCCCCCGGCGGCGGCGCGAAGCCCCCGCGGAGTGTCCGCCTCCACCACCGTTGCCCGCGGGACGCGGCGTGCCCTGGGGCCTCCCACCGTTGCCCGAAGGACGGGCCTCCGGCGCGGCGCCGGACGCATGACTCACGGGACGCGGCGCGGGCTGGCCCGAGCGGTACGGATGGTCCTCCACCACGGGCACGTTGCGGCGGATGGTGCGCTCGATGTCGCGCAGGTACGCGCGCTCCTCGGCGTCGCAGAAGGACACCGCGGTGCCACTGGCCCCCGCGCGGCCCGTGCGGCCAATGCGGTGCACGTACTGCTCCGGCACGTTGGGCAGGTCGTAGTTGACGACGTAGCTCAGCCCGTCGATGTCGATGCCGCGCGCGGCGATGTCCGTGGCCACGAGCACGCGGAGCGTCCCGGAGCGGAACTCGTCGAGCGCGCGCTCACGGGCATTCTGGCTCTTGTTGCCGTGGATGGCCGCCGAGCTGACGCCCGCGCCCTCCAGCTGCTTCGCCACCCGGTTCGCGCCGTGCTTGGTGCGGGTGAAGACGAGCGCGCGGTGGATGTTGCCTTCCTTCAGCAGGTGCGTCAGCAGCCCGCGCTTCTGCTCGCGCTCCACGAAGTACACCTGCTGGCTCACCGTCTCCGCGGTGCTGGACGCCGGCGTCACCTCCACGCGGATGGGGTCCGTGAGGATGCTGCGCGCCAGGTCCACGATGTCCGGGGGCAGCGTGGCGCTGAAGAACAGCGTCTGCCGCTTGGGCGGCAGCGCCTTGATGACGCGCCGCACGTCGTGGATGAAGCCCATGTCGAGCATGCGGTCCGCCTCGTCGAGCACGAACACCTCGAGCGAGCGCAGCGACACGAAGCCCTGCTCCATCAGGTCGAGCAGGCGGCCCGGCGTGGCCACCAGCACATCCACGCCACTGCGCAGCATCTGGACCTGCGGATTCTGGCCCACGCCACCGAAGATGACGGCGTGACGCAGGGGAAGCCCCTTGCCGTAGGTCCCGAAGCTGTCGCCCACCTGCCCCGCCAGTTCGCGCGTGGGCGTCAGGACCAGGCAGCGCACCGGGCGCGCCCCGCCCGCGGGCGCCTTGGCGGACAGCCGCTGGAGGATGGGCAGCGCGAAGGCCGCCGTCTTGCCCGTGCCCGTCTGGGCCACGCCGAGCACATCCCGCCCGGCCAGCGCGTGGGGGATGGCCTTCTGCTGGATGGGCGTGGGGGTGGTGTAACCCTCTGCCTTGACGGCGCGCAGGAGGGTGTCGTGAAGCTGAAGATCGTCGAAAGTCATGGGTTCCTGACGTTGAAGTGAGCCCGCCTCCTCCCCAGGGGAGGAAGCCCGCGCAGCGCGCCCAGTCGGACGTATGTCCGGGGCGCCTGGCGGTGCGCGGTCGGGCCCGGCCGGCCGAACCGCTTTGGGAACGGATGGGAACAGGGGGTCTCCCCTGCCCATTCCGGAGAATCGGCGCGGGACCCTGCACTTTCCCGTCCCGGAAGTCCCGTGAAATCAACGGCTTGCTTTCCGGTTTTGTGGCCCCTGATGGACATTTGTACAGGGTGCAGTTCCTTCCAAGTCGAAAGACCCGGAATGTCCTACAGGCCCCGGGAGCCACTCCTGGCTCCCGGGCCCGCCCTTCACCTCAGGCCCGGGCCTCCGCCGTGTAAGAGGCCTGGAGTGCCTCTGGCACCGGCTCGTACGCGCCCAGACGCATGCTGGCCTGGGCCCGGCCCTGGGTGCGGCCTCGCAGCCCGGTGACGTAGCCGAAGAGGCTGGCCATGGGCACCCGCGCGGAGACGAGCCGCACCACGCCGCGCGCCTCCATGCCCAGCACCCGCCCCCGCCGTGCCGCCAGGTCTCCCAACACCTCGCCGAGGTACTCCTCGGGCGTGGTGACCTCCACCTCCATCACCGGCTCCAACTGCTGCACGCCCGCCCTGTGCGCCGCCGCCTGGAGCGCCAGGGAGCCGGCCACGGCGAAGGCCTGGGGCGTGGAGTCACGCACGTGCGTGTCCCCATCCAAGAGCCGCACCTCCACGTCCACCAGCGGCACGCCGTCCCGCACGCCTCGGGCCATGGCCCCGGCTACGCCCTTCTCGATGGCGGGCACCAGCTCCTTGGGAATGGTGCCCCCGCGCGTGTCGTCCGTGAAGACGAGCCCCGCGCCACGCGGCGCCGGCCCCACGTCCAGCACCACGTACGCGTACTGTCCGGGCCCGCCCGACTGGCGGACGTGGCGGTACTCCTGCCGCACCTGACGCCGGAGCGTGTCGCGCCAGGCCACCTTGGGCTGGCCCACGCGGGCCTCCACGCCGTGCTCTGTCCTCAAGCGGTCCACCACCACCTCCAGGTGCAGCTCACCCATGCCGGACAGCAGCACCTGGCCGCTCTCCGGGTCCACGCCCACACGCAGCGACGGGTCCTCCGCCGCCAGCCGGTGCAGGCCGTCCTCCAGCTTCGTCAGCTCCGCGGGCGAGCGCGCCTCCACGGCGAGCTGCACCACGGGCTCCATGACGCCCAGCGACTCCAGCACCACGGGCTCCGCCGGGTCGCACAACGTGTCGCCCGTGCGCACGCCCTTCAGGCCCAGCGCCGCGCAGATGTCTCCCGCATGGACCTCCGCCACTTCTTCGCGGCGGTTGGCGTGCATGAACATCAAGCGCCCCACCCGCTCACGCCGCCCGGTGGCGGGGTTGAGCAGGACGGTGCCCGCGCGCAGCGTGCCCGAATAGACGCGGAGGAACACGATGCCGCCCACGGCCTTGTCGCTCATGAGCTTGAAGGCCAGGGCGCAAGGCGGCCCCGAATCGGATACGGGCCGGGACACACGCTCCTCCTTGCCCGGGACAAAGCCCTCCACGGCGGGCATGTCCGACGGCGCGGGGAGGTAGTTGACGACGGCGTCCAGCAACATCTGCACTCCCTTCTTCTTGAAGGCCGACCCGCACAGCACCGGCACCAGCGTCCGCGCGAGGGTGCCCGAGCGAAGCGCGCGCTCCAGGTCCTCCGCGGTGATGTCCTCCAGCCGCCCGTCCACGAACTTCTCCAGCACGGTGGCGTCCTCGTCCGCGCACGCCTCGATGAGCCGCAGCCGCTGCGCCTCCACCTCCGCGCGCACGGCTTCCGGCACGGCCTGGCCGTCGACGAAGCTTCCGTCCTCCCTGTCGAACATCACGGCCCGCATGCGCACCAGGTCCACCAGCCCGCGGAACTCCGAGCCCTCGCCCAGGGGCCACTGCACGGCCACCGGCCGCGCGCCCAGCCGCGCCTGGATGGACGCGACGCTCATGGCGAAGTCCGCGCCCACCTTGTCCATCTTGTTGATGAAGGCGATGCGCGGCACGTGGTACCGGTCCGCCTGCCGCCACACCGCCTCCGACTGAGGCTCCACGCCCTGGCTCGCGTCGAAGACGGCGACCGCGCCGTCCAGCACGCGCAGCGAGCGCTCCACTTCGATGGTGAAGTCCACGTGCCCTGGGGTGTCCAGGACGTTGATGCGGTGGGGTACACCCGCGCCCATCCCCTGCCGGGGTTGCCAGAACGCGGTGGTGGCCGCGGAGGTGATGGTGATGCCGCGCTGCTTCTCCTGCGGCAGCCAGTCCATCTCCGTGGCTCCGTCGTGCACCTCGCCCACGGAGTGGATACGACCGGTGAAGAAGAGGACACGCTCGGTGAGCGTCGTCTTCCCCGCGTCGATGTGCGCCATGATGCCGATGTTGCGGTACCGCTCGATGCGTGTGTGGCGAGACATGAAGGACTCCCGTTCCCGTCGAGCAGCGAGGCCCGCGGGTTGAATTGAGGCGCTGGTTGAAAGAAAGGGATGACGCCGCGAACGCCTCAGCGGCACGCACGCGCGACTCGCCGGAGGGGCACGTCAGGCCCGCTCAGGGACGCGTGAGGACGCACGAAGACGCGGCAAGAGAGAGGGCGGAGCCAGGGCTCACGGCACACGGGAACCAGCCAACCCGCGCGCCGGAGACACCGGTCCGCCAACTCAAATGTCGAGCAGAACCTCGTGACGGGGGGCGAGGCACACGTCCGCCGCCGGCGCGAACGTGCGCGCACACAGCAGGACGTTGAAGAAGACGGGCCTCATGATGCGTTTGAAATAAAGCACAGACACCGTGTTGTCAATCCGGGCGCGGGTGCGAATACGCGAGCCCGGAATGACAGACATGCGCGCTGTCAGGTGCTGAGCGCCCGCACGCGCGCCGCGAGGTTGTGCGTGAAGAGGCGGAAGATGCGCAGCGCCGCCGCGTCATGCGTGTCCAGGTAGTGCTGGAAACCCGCGCGGGTGACGCGCAGCGCGCGGACCGCCGTGCGCGCGCGGACCTGGGCGGACACCGGGGCATCCTGCACCAGGGAGATTTCTCCCAGGTAGGCGCCAGGCCCCAGCGTGTTGAGCCGGCGCGCGTCCGTCTCCGGCCCGCTGAACACGTCCACCTCGCCCTCCAGGAGCACGAAGAGGCCGCTGCCCGGCGAGCCCTTCTCCAGCAGCACCGCGCCCGCCGGGATGAGCACCTGCCGCGCCACGCGGTACAGGTCCTTCATGTCCTCGAGCGACAGCTCTCCGAAGATGGGGATGGCCTTCAGGTAGTGGTAGCCATTGGACTCCGGCGCCGCCGCGTTCGAGGGCAGACGCGCGATGACGGCCTCGGCCTCTGCGTCCATGCCCAGGCGGCGCAGCAGCCGGGCCTTCTCCGCCGCCAGCGCCGGGTCTCCCCGTGCCGACTCCGTGCCGCGCACCGTGTCGGCCAGGAGCGCCAGCGCACGCCGCGTGAAGCCCTCGCCATCCAGCAGCTTGCACATCCGCAGCACGGACTCCAGGTGACGCGGGTCACCGGAGGGAACGCTCGCGAGCGCTTCCACCTCCGCGTGCGGCTGGCCCAGCTCGCGGTAGAGCTGCGCCGCCTCGTACGGACGCCCCAGGCGCACCAGGCAGTGCGCCATGGCCTCACGCGCGCCCAGGCCGCGGTAGGCCTCCAGCGCACGCTCCATGGCGCCGCCCCGCTCGAAGGCGGCCGCGGCGCGCTCCACCTCACCCGCGCGCAGGTACGCCTCCGCCGCGTCCACGTAACGCCCGCCCTGGACGTACAGCTCCGCCACCAGGGCCGCGGCGCCGCAGCCATCCAGCAGGCGCGCGGCGCCCGAGAAGTCGCGGGCCTGGCGCAGGACTTCCGCCAGACGCTGGCGCTCCGCCACCGCGGCCTGCGCGGCCTCCTTCTGCAGCCGCTCGCGCTGGGAGCACCCCAGCTCCTCGTAGAGCTGCGCCGCCACCTCGGACGACGGCTGCATGAGCAGCCCGTGGAACGCGCCCTCCCCCGGGACTGCTGCTCGGGGGCCTTCCAAACTCATCTCCGCCTCGGACCGCGACATCGCTCGCCTCCCCCATTCCGGGTCACCACGAACCTCCAGGCCGGTCCACGCCGACCCGAACTTCCCGGAAGACAAGGAAATCCTATAGCACGTCGGCGAGCGGAGTTCCTCGCCTCCGTCAGCGGACGGACACGAGCTCCGTGTCGAAGATGAGGACCGTGTACGGCGGAATCCGTCTACCCGAGCCGGTGGCGCCATACCCCAGGGACGACGGGATGACGAGGCGACGACGGCTCCCCACGCGCATGCCGGCGATGCCTTCATCCCAGCCCGCGATGACCTGCCCCACGCCCAGGGTGAAGCCGATGGCGGGCCCGTTGCCGGTGGCGTCGAAGCTGCGGCCGTCCGGCAGGTAGCCCGTGTAGCGCACCTGCACGCGCTTGCCCGCCTCGGCCTGCGCGCCATCCTCCACGACGAAGGTGTCCTGGATGTAGAGCCCGCTCTCCAGCCGGGTCATCTCGGCCAGGTTCACATTGAGCGACTCCGCGTACGTCACCTTGGTCGGGTCTCCCGAGTCGGGGTTGACGCTTTCGTCGTCGCCACAGCCGAGCAGCGAGACAGCCAGGAGCATGGGAACCAGCAGGGAGCGGAGCATGACGACCTCGAAGGGGTGCGTGAACCGGGAATCGGCCTCGCGGGATGGCGAAGCCTGCCCCGGCGCGGCGGCGTGGGAAAGGGGCCAGGGGTGTGCCCATGCCGCCTTCCCGCCTGCTCCCCTGGAATCCTGGAGCGCGGCGGGAACGCTTTCGTTATGCAGGATTCCCGATGCCACGCTGGGTCAGCCTGCTCCTCTTCTTCGTTCCCGTGCTCGCCGTCCTGTTGGTGGGCCATGTCTATCTCTACCGCCGGCTCGTCCGTGACGTGACGAAGCGCAAGTGGCTGCGGCGCACCGCCCAGGGGCTGTTCGCCGTGGGCTTCGTCGGAGCCCTGAGCGCGCGGGCCATTGGCTCCGTGCTGCCCTCCGAGGGCGCCCGGCGCCTGGGCATCGTCTTCCTCCTGTGGATTGGCCTGGTCCTCTACCTGCTCATGTTCACCCTGGCGGTGGACATGGTACGGGCCCTGGCCACGTGGCGTGAGCGCCGCAAGGCACGCGCGGAGACGACGGCCCCCACAGCGCCCGCGTCGCCGGAGCGCCGGGCGCTGCTGGGTCAGGGGCTCGCGGTGGGCGCGGGGCTCGCGGGCGTGGCGATGAGCTCCTACGGCGGCTGGCGCGCGTACCACCCACCCGATGTGCGGGACATCCCCGTGCGGCTGCCCCACCTGCCGCGCGAGCTGGAAGGCCTCACGCTGGTGCAACTCACCGACATCCACATCGGCGGGGTGATTCAGCGCCGCTTCATCGATGAGCTGGTGTCCCGCACCAACGCACTCAAGCCGGACGTCATCGCCATCACCGGGGACCTGGTGGACGGCTCCGTGAATGCGCTGGGAGTCTTCGCCGCCGGCCTGGGGAAGCTGAGCGCGCGGTACGGCACCTGGTTCGTCACCGGCAACCACGACTACTACTCGGGCGCCGATTCGTGGGTCGCCTTCCTGGAGGGGCTGGGCATCCGCACGCTGCGCAACCGCTCCGTGTCCATTGGCGACGGCGCGGCATCCTTCCAACTGGCGGGCGTGGACGACTGGAGCGCGCACCGCATGGGCGAGCGCGGCTATGACCTGGACGCGGCGCTGCGCGACGTGCGGCCCGACCGCGCCTCCGTGCTGCTGGCGCACCAGCCGTCCAACTTCGACGAGGTGGCCCGGCGCGGCGTGGGGCTCCAAGTCTCAGGGCACACGCACGGCGGACAGATGTTCCCGGGCAACCTGATGGGCGACCTCATCTGGGGAGACCGCAACGCGGGCCTGAGCCGCACGGGCGACTCACTCATCTACGTCAGCCGGGGCTGTGGCTTCGTGGGCCCACCCATGCGCGTGGGCGCGCCCCCGGAGATTGCCCGACTGGTGCTGCTGCCCGCGTAGTCCCCCCGGGCCGCGTCAGCCCAGCGACATGTCCAGCACCAGCGCGAGCACGAAGCCCCACATGAGGCCGGTGGTGGCCTCGCGCTCGAAGCCGCCGCGGTGGCTCTCCGGAATCATCTCGTGGCTGATGACATAGAGCATCGCCCCGCCCGCGAAGGCCAGTCCCCACGGCAGCAGCGCGGAGCTGAGTGACAGGGCCAGGAGGCCGAACAGCGCTCCGACCGGTTCCACCAGACCGGTGAGCAGCGCCAGGAACGCGGCGCGCGACGCGGACGCCCCCGTGGCTCGCAGTGCCAGCGCCACCACCAGGCCTTCGGGAATGTTCTGCGCGCCGATGCCCAGCGCCACCGACAGACCCAGCTTCGGCTGCGGCGCGGCGAAGGACACGCCCACCGCCAGGCCTTCCGGGAAGTTGTGCAGCGTCATGGCCAGCACGAACAGCAGCGCGCTGTTCCACTTCGCGCCGCCATGGCCCTCGTGCCCCTTGAGCACGTGTTCGTGCGGCATCAGGTCGTGCCACACGCGCAGGAACAGCCCACCCAGCAACACACCCGCCGCCACGCGCAGGGCCGCCGAAGGCCCGTCATGGCCCTGCCCTCTCACCAATTCCATCGAGGGGATGACCAGCGAGAAGGACGTGGCCGCCAGCATCACGCCCGCGCTGAAGCCCAACATCCGGTCCTGGGCCTTCCGGCTGAGCTCCGAGGTGACGAGCACCGGCAGCGCGCCCAGTCCCGTCGCCGTGCCCGCCAGCAGGCTTGCCACCAACCCCGCCCCCATGCCTTCGATGCTCCAATGGTCCACGCGTCCGAGGTGCCTCCGCGCCCAACACTAACGGCCTCGCCCTCCAGGGCAGGACGGGATGTTGCCGCCGTTCGCAACCCCGTGACTTTCCAGAGCTTTCCCCACCGAACCTCGAGAATCACGACCGCCGGAAACACTTTCGCAGGTGGCCCGTAGAGGAGTCGGGTGATGCGGAGCCAAACGGACGAAGCACTCATGGAACGGTTTCGCGACGGAGCACAGGACGCCTTCGAGGACCTCTTCGCGCGGCACGCGCCTCGGGTCCAAGGCTTCCTGGCCCGGATGGTGCGCAATGGCGCGCTCGCGGAAGATTTGCTCCAGGCCACCTTCTTGTCCGTCATCCGCTCGCGGGGCCGCTACGAGCCCGGCACCCGCTTCACCCCCTGGCTGATGACCATTGCCGCGAACGCCGCGCGCGACGCGCTGAGGCATCAGCGGCACGTCGACGCCTATGCATCCCAGGAGGACACCGAGACGCCCGCATCCCCGGCGCCGGATGACAGCGACCCGTCGCTGCGCAGGCACCTGCTGGACGCATTGCAACAACTCCACCCGGACCACCGTGAAGCCGTGGTGCTCAGCAAGGTGGAGGGCTGGTCCTTCGAGGAGATTGGCGCGCTGCGGGGCATCAGCCCTGGCGCCGCGCGGCTGCGGGCGCACCGGGGCTACGAGAAGCTGCGCGAGCTGCTGGGCGAGCTGGAGCTGGAGGTGGTGCGATGAAGCCACCGATGGACCTGGACTCGTTGCTCACCCAGACGCCCGCGAAGGACAGCGCCGCGCTGGAGCGCGTGCTCGCCGCGGCCCGGGGTGAACTGGCGCTTCGTCGTCCAGTGCGGCGCTGGCGCACGCAGGCCGTCTGGTTGATGGCGGCGTCGGCGGGACTGGGCCTGCTTGCGGCCGGGGTGATGCTCGCGGTGGGCGCGGTCACCGGCTCCCTGCTCCTGGCACGCGCGCCCCTGCTGGCCATGCTGGTGGGAACCAGCGCGGTGTGCGCCTGGGGCGCGCTGTCTCCCAAGGGCCGCTGGATGCGCCGGCTGGGCGTGTGTCTGGCGGTGGTCAGCGCGGCGGCCCTGGTGCTCGCACGGGGCGCGCCGCACAGTCCCCCATCGCTCCCGGGCTGGGTCTGCACCGTCAGTCACCTGGCCATTGGCGTGGTGCCGCTGGTGGTGGCGCTGTTCGCGCTGCGCGGGACCTTCTTCCAGCCGCTGCGCGCCGTGGTGGCGGGCCTGTCGGTGGGCTCGACGGGCGCGCTGCTCGGAGAGCTCGCCTGTGAGCAGGACTGGCGGCACGTCCTCTCCCACCACCTGCTCGCATGGGTCGTCATCACCGTCGTGCTGGTGGTCATCTCGAAGTCGCTCAAGCCCCGTTCCTACGCGCCATGATCCAGGACCCCTCACTCATCATCTGTCATGACGTGGACGGTGCACCGGTGCGCATTGGCGCGAAGGTGAAGGTCGTGCCGCACTCCGCGGACGGCACCATCAGCCAGCGCTTCCTGGGCCAGACGGGAATCGTCGTGGGGCTGGTGTTCGACGACCCGGCCACGCAGTACCCCGATGACCCGCTCATCCAGGTGCTCGTCGAAGGGCTGGGCGAAGACCTCTTCTTCCCGGAGGAGCTGGAGCTGGCCCCGGAGTGGGCTCGCAACCGGATTGCCCAGCACCGTCAGGCCGTGCGGGCCGGCGGCCGGAGTTCGCTGGAGCGCATGCCCTGACGTGGTGGGACCCGCATCAGCGCGCCTCCGACTGCGCTCGCGCGAACGCCACCGCCTGAGAAATCGCCTTGGAGCTGGGAAAGAGGCTCAGCGCCCGTTCCTCCACCTCCAGCGCCGCCTCCAGTTGTCCCTGCGCGCCCAGCGCGTGAATCCACCCCGCCCACGCTTCCTCCAGCAAGGCCATCGCGGCGCTGGCCGCGGAGGAGAAGGCGCGCTCCGCCTCATCCGGCGCCTGTCGCACCGAGACGAGGAAGTGTCCCAGCGCCAGCAGGGGCTCCGGGGCCCCCGCGGAGACGTCCGACGCGGAGCGGAGCACCTGCTCGGCCTCGGACACCGCGGCCTCCGGGGCCGCCGCTTCGTGCCGGCCGGCCAGCAACGTGCGACTCAACGACAGGAGATTGGGAACGAACGCGGGACAGCTCTGCGCCAGCGCGCGGTACGCCTCGAGCCGGTGACCGCCCTCCAGCGGCTCCGCGTTCGCCAGCTTCCACTTCCTGCGCAGCTCCTGGGGGGACACGTGCTCGGACATGTCCGCACCCTACGCCTCCGCCGCGCCGGAGTGGGAGCCGGCAACGCGCCTCAGTAGGACGCGGTGATGCCCCAGTGCAGACTGGAGTACGTCTCCGCCGCCACACCGCCCTCATTCCAGCCCAGCTTCGTGCCAGCGCCGGAGAACGTGTCCTGGAAGCGGGACAGGCGGAAGCGGACCGAGTAACCGAAGGGCCCCCAGATGTCGCCCCCGACGCCCAGCTCCGCCTCCCAGCCGAAGCTGGACACCGACGTGCCGTAGTCGCTGACCTCCGCGTCCAGCGCCGCGCTGCCGGCACCCAGGCCCTTGCCCGGCTTCGGGCTCAGGAAGAACTGACCCGCGCCCTCCAGCCGGACCCAGCGCAGCAGTGGCACCGACACCTCCAACCCCACGGCGGGGAACAAGCGGTGCGTCCCGGTGAGCGGGCTGTTGGAGGACGCGTCCACGTCGAAGGCGCGGGTGAGAAGGCCCGCGCGCAGCCCTGCATGGCCCAGCGACGCGTTCGCCTCCCCCATGCCAAAGAAGTAGCGGTACAGCGCCTGCGCGGTGAGCACCGAGTCGGTGGCCACCGCCTCGCGCGTGGTCGACCGGCCGGCGTCACTCGCCAGCGTCACGTTGGTGGAGGAATAGCCGCGCCGGTAACCCAGCGACAGGCCCAGGCCGCGCAGCAGGGATTCGCTGTTCGCCAGCGGCAGCAGCTCCAGCTCGGCGGCGATGCCCAGGTACGGCACCGACGACGCATAGCTCACCGTGTCCCCCAGGCGCTCGTTCGCCGGGAGCCGGTCATATTCGCCACAGGACTTCACGCCGGGCCGCGCGCAGGCGTTGCGCCACGTCGTCGTGCCCCCCAACGTCAGCCGCGCCAGGGGCGGGCGCGCCGGCGCGTCTCCCACCGTGCCGCCAGAGCCCGTATCCAGCGCCACCTCCAGGAAAGGGGCCTGCCGCTGCCGCGCATCTCCCTCCACCTCCCGCACCACGACGCTCGGCTTCGCCGGTCCCGAGTCCTTCCGCTTCGCCGCGGCGGCCAGGGCCTGCGGCGAGGCCAGTGCCACCGCCAGGGCACACCACAGCCCCCAGCGAACCATCGAGTGTCGGGCGGTCGTCATTCCCCAGGGAGGTTCACCCACCCCGTTGGGGAAGTCCAGGCTCGGCGGTTCTCCCACCGTTCAGGCGTTGAGCGTCGCGGCGGGTCCCATCGCCGGCGCCGCGGGAGCCATGCGGGAGGAGGCGGGCTCGGACACGGGAGGCTCCGACGTGTTCTCGTCATGGGCCGACAGGTGCTCGGCGCGGCCGATGCCCAGAAAGTCCCGGCGGTAGATGCGGACCATGGCCATGAAGATGGAGGCGATGAGCGGCCCCACCAGCAGGCCCATCATCCCGAACACGGCCAGCCCGCCGAACATGGACAGGAAGACGAGCAGCGGGTGCAGCGCCATGCGCGAACCACACAGCCGGGGCCGGATGACGTTGTCGATGCTGCCCACCAGGAAGGCGCCCCAGGCCAGGAGGAACACGCCCTCACTCACCTGGTTGGCGGCGATGAGCACCACGCCAATGGGCCCCCACACCAGGGCCGTGCCGCCCACGGGCACCAGCGCCACCAGCACCATGGCCGCGCCCCACACGCCGGCATGCGGCACCCCCGCGATGAGCAGCCCGACGAAGCCCACGGCGCCCTGGATGAGCGCGGTGACGGTGTTGCCATAGATGATGGCGTAGGCGACGTCGGTGAACTCGCGCGCGAAGGCCTCGAAGTAGCGCCTGTCCAGCGGGATGAGCCGCATGACCTCGGCCACCAGCCGGCGCCCGTCGAGGAAGAAGTAGTACATGGCCACGGACATCAGGAACAGGTTGATGACCAGGTCCGTGCCCGCCGCCGCCACGTCGCGCAGCAACGACGCGCCGCCCGTCATCGCGGCCAGGAGCGCCCGCTCCGTCTCCGCGCTGTCCACGTCCAGCCGGAGATAGCGCTCCAGGCCCAGCGGCAGGCTGGCGAGGAACGGGTGACGCAGGTGTTGCTGCTCCAACAGGACCTGCGCCTGGCCCACGAGCTGGAACACTTCCCGCGCCACCATCCACCCGACCAGCGCCAGCGGCGCCAGGATGAGGACGAACACGGTGACGGTGGACACCCCGGCGCTGAGAGACTTGCGGCCCCCCAGCTTCTGGCACAGGGAGTCCTGCACCGGCATGAACAGCACCACCAGGAAGCCGCCCAGCAACACCGGCATCAGGAACGGCAGCAGAATCCTGGAGAAGAGAATCAGCGCCAGGGCAAAGAGCCCGGCGAATACGAAATTGGACCACCGCCTCGAGTCAGCCACCGCCCCACCC
>NZ_VHLB01000063.1:0-52625 GCF_006547365.1 Myxococcus sp. AB056
CGCCGCTCCGCCCGCCCATGCCTTCGTGTGGACGCCCGAGGAGCTCGCGGGCATCTACCGCGAGGACCTCAACCTCTGCGTGTGGCGCCGGGGCCTGGACGCGCCGCTGGCGCACTGGCTCAGCGACGTGGCGGCCACCCGCGAGCTGGACCTCATCGCCCGCGTACGAGGCGACGCGCCGGATTTGCGGCGCCGGGTGGAGGGGCTGCCCCAGGGGCCCCATTTCGAGGCCTGGCTCACGGACGTGCACTTCCTGCTGCGCCTCTACACGGACCTGTTCGGCGCGGCGGAGCTGGGCGTACGCCTTCACATCCTGGCCAGCGACATGTGCCCGCGCTTCCACGTGGACCGCGTAGGCGTCCGGCTGCTCTGCACCTACGCGGGGCCGGCCACCGAATGGCTGGAGAACGCGCACGTCGCGCGCGGCGCGCTGGGTGCCTCGGGTGACGTCACGCGGCCCGGCGCGCCCGTCCACGCGCTGGAGCGCTTCGACGTGGCGCTCCTCAAGGGCGAGTCCTGGCCCGGCAATCAGGGCAACGGCGCCGTGCACCGCTCCCCCGCCATCGCCAGCAGTGGCCGGCGGCGGCTCTTTCTCTCCATCGAAGCACTCTAGAGGACCCCACCATGTCGAAGGTCTGTCAGGTCACCGGGAAGCGGCCGCTCGTCGGCAACACCGTCTCCCACGCCAACAACCGGCACAAGCGGCGCTCGCTGCCGAACCTCCAGTGGCACCGCTTCTGGGTGCCCAGCATGAACCGCTTCGTGAAGCTGCGGGTGAGCACGCACGGCATCCGCATCATCAACCAGCGCGGCATCGACCGCGTGGTGCGGGAGCTGCTCGCGGAGGGAGTGAAGCTCTGATGCGTCGGCGCGATGGACGCCCCACCCGGCCGCCCCGCCTCCGGGCCGCCGCGCGGCACCGGCTTCATGGCCGTGAGTTCGCGCCCCCGCTGCTCGTCGACGTCGGGGCGGACGACGCGGACGAATCCCCGGCGCCGCCGTCCCACCTGAACGTCGTCCCTCCCCCGCCCCCTGAGAAAGAAAGACACAGCCATGGCGAAGAAGAGCAAGGTCGCGCGCAACGCGCAGCGCAAGGCCCTGGTCGCGAAGTACGCGAAGCGCCGCGCGGCGCTGAAGGCGCGCATCCGTGACCTCACCCTGCCCCATGAAGAAAGGCGCGCGGCGCAGGACGCGCTGGCGTCACTGCCCCGCGACTCGAACCCCAACCGCGTGACGAATCGCTGCGCGCTGACGGGAAGGCCCCGGGGCAACCTGAGGCGCTTCGGCCTGTCTCGCATCGCGTTCCGTGAGAAGGCGCTCCGGGGAGAGATTCCCGGCGTCATCAAGTCGAGCTGGTGAGCAACGCCGCGGCGGGGGCGCTCAGTGGCGCGTGTACCGCCGCGCATCCGCGGAAGGCGCCTCGCGACGAGGCGCCGCTTCGCCCTCCCCGCTGGCCCACTGCTGCATGCCGGAGGGCTCCCGCGCCGGAGACGATACCTGGGACTCTTCGTCGGTCTCGTCGTCCGCCCAGCCCAATCCGCCCGTCAAATCGTGCTGGAGCGGCAGGCCCGCCGTGGTGGAGGTCCGCCGCGCGGGCGCCAGGGCCTCCGGCTTGAGGTCCGGCAGGTGCGACAACTCCTCACGCAGGTAGACGTCCTCCCCATCGATGTCCGCCACATCCGAGAAGGACAGCCGGCAGTCGCGCGTGAAGAGGTGCCCCCTGCCGATGAAGAAACCCGCCGCGTCCGCGGCGATGATGGTGCCCACCTTCTCACCGTCCCGGTCTCTCGCGGTCATACCCATCTGGATGTTGGCGGGGTTGAACATGCTTGCTCCTGGGGCGAGCCCGTGTGGTCGTCCCGGCAAGTTGCACACGACGGCTCGCGTCCGGAATCCCCTCCGGGTCCGGTAGGCATGTTGGCAAGCCACCGCCGTCTGCCCCGCCCTCACGGGCGCGGGGTCAGGCCGTGTTCCGCCCCGAGGGCGAAGCCCCGTGCTCGGAGGGCTCGTGGTCCGCCGGCTCCGCGTTCCCGACGCCCGGCGCGCCCGGCTCCATCGTCTCACTGAAGCGGCGGTCCATCTCCGTGCGCACGTAGCGCTCGATTTCCTCCGCCGTGGTCAGCTCCATGGCGTTCTGAAGCAGCTCCATGGCGTCCACGCGGCTCACCCGGCGCAGGAAGCGCTTCACCACCGGAATCTGCCCCGACGTCATGGACAGCTCGTCGAAGCCCAGCGCCAGCAGCACCAGCGTGTAGAGCGGATCCCCCGCCATTTCCCCACACATGGACACGGGGATGTTGGCCGCCCGGCCCGCGTCGATGATGCCGCGCAGTTGCCGGAGCACGGACAGGTGGAGGGGCCGGTAGAGGTAGGCGACCTCGCGATTCTGGCGGTCGATGGCCAGCGAGTACTGGATGAGGTCGTTGGTCCCCACCGAGAAGAAGTCCGCCTCCTGGGCCAGCCGGTCGGCGATGGTGGCCGCGCTGGGCGTCTCCACCATGATGCCCACGGGGAAGCGCTTGCCCACGGGGACACCCGCGCGGCCCAGCTCCGTGCGGCAGGCCTCCAGCTCGCTGCGGGCCTCACGCAGCTCACTCACCCCGCAGATGAGGGGGAACATCAGCCGCAAGTTGCCGTGCACGCTGGCGCGCAGCAGGGCGCGCAGCTGGGTGCGGAACAGCTCCCGGTTGGACAGGCAGTACCGGATGGCTCGCAGGCCCATGGCCGGGTTGGGTTCCTTCTCGTGCTTCGTCTTGCCCGGCACCTTGTCGCCGCCCAAATCCAACGTGCGGATGGTGACGGGGCGCCCGCCCATGGCCTCCAGCACCTGGCGGTAGGCGCGGTAGTGCTCCTCCTCGGTGGGCGCCGTCTTCCGGTCCAGGAACATGAACTCGGTGCGGTACAGGCCAATGCCCTCCGCGCCGTGCGCCAGCAGCGAGGGGATTTCCTCCAGGAATTCGATGTTGCCGTTGAGGCGAATCTGGAAGCCGTCGGTGCTGACGGCGGGCAGGTCCTTGGTCGCCAGGGCCAGCCGCTCGCTCTCCTGGTAGCGGCGCTGCTCCTCGCGGAAGCCGGCGAGCTGCTCGTCCGAGGGGTTCACCAGCACCACGCCCCGGATGCCATCCATGGCCACCAGGTCGCCCGGCGAAATCTGTTCGCTGGCCCGGCCGGCGCCCACCACCGCGGGCGTCTCCCGCGCGCGGGCGACAATGGCGGTGTGGCTCGTCTGGCCGCCCAGGTCCGTCACGAAGCCACCCACCCGGCCGCTGCGCGCCATCAGCGCCGCGTCCGCCGGAGACAAGTCGTGCGCGACGACAATGGCCTCCGCGGGGACCTCCACTTCCTCATCCACCACCTGCCCCATCAGGTTGCGGATGATTCGGTCGGCGACGTAGTCCACGTCCGAGCGGCGCTCGCGGAAGTACTCGTCGGGGATGTTGTCGAACAGGTGCTTGATTTTGCGCGCCACGCGCCGGACGGCCCACTCGGCGTTGATGCGGTCCTCGATGATGAGCCGGTTCACCTCGTCCACGAGCATGGGGTCGTGGAGCATCAACCGGTGCGCCTCGAGGATGAGGGCGTGGTCGCTGCCCTCGGTGCGCGTAATCTGTTCCTTCAGCTCGGCGAGCTGGCGGTCGGACAGGTCAATGGCTGTCTTCATCCGCATCCGCTCGGGCTCGACCTCCGCCTCCGCCAGCCGCAGCTTGGGCGTGCGGATGCGTTTGCGGTCCAGGATGAAGGCGTGCCCCACCGCCACGCCGGGAGAGGCGCCGATGCCCAACAACCTCAGAGTGGGGGTGGCCTGGCTGCTCACGGTTCCTTCCAATCCTGTTCGTCTACCGCGTTTTCCGACCAACCCTTCACTGCGCCTCGCCGAAACGGTCACCAATGAGCTTCGCCAGCTCCTGGAGACAGGCATCCGCGTCGTCGCCCTTGCAGGTGAGCTTCACCTGGGTGCCCTGGGCGGCGGCGAGCATCAGCACGCCCATGATGGATTTGGCATTGGCCCGCTGTCCCTGGGCTTCGATGGTGACCTCGCTCTTGAACCGGTTGGCCACCTTGACCATCTGCGCCGCGGCCCGGGCGTGCAGCCCCAGCGCGTTGATGATCTCGTATGTCCCTTCGACCACGCTTGCCATCGCGACTCCCACTCTCCTTAGAGGAATGCTCCCGCCACGCAGGCCAGGCCCGCCGCGACATAGAGCACCACGTAGTTCGGCACCCGACGGCTGACCAGCACGTAGGACGCCACCCCCAGGGCCAGGCATCCGGCCGCCAGCAGGGGCGCATACAGCCCACCCGCGTTGGCCCCGAATGACACCGCGAGCCAGGCGGCCACACCGCCCGCGCTCGCCGCCGCCACCGCCCGCAGCCGGGCCCCCCGCGCGGGGAGGTTGGCGCGAGCCACTGCTTCCACCAGCCTGTCGCCCAGCGTCAGGCCCAGCCAGTACAGGCGCACCCGCAGCAGCAGGTGCACCAGATTGTAGAGCGCCAGGAACAGGGGCACCGCCCACACGCCCAGCAGCGGCACCAGCGCGGCGCTCACCGCCCCCGTCGCGGGCTTGAGGGACAGCCAGAAGAAGCCGTCCCCCAGCGCGGCCAGGGGCCCCATGAGCGCGGCCTTGAAGGCCACCACCTTGTCCGGCGTCTCCTCCCCCCGGGCAATGCGCTCCTCGTGGTTGATGACGCCACCGACAATCGCCGCCGCGACGTAGGGGTGCGTGTTGAAGAAGACGAGATGCCGGCGCACCGCCTCCTCGCGCGCGGGCCCCTGTGGGTACAGCGCCTCCAGCGCGGGATAGACGGCGTAGGCCAGCCCCAGGTTCTGCATGCCCTTGGGGTTCCACGACGCCTGGAGGAAGAGCGAGCGAAGGAAGACGCGCAGCAGCACGCCGAAGGGCAGCGCGGCCGGGGGCGCGCTCATCGGCCCTCCAGGAGGATGACGCACACGACGGACGCCGTCACCACCGCCGCGCCCAGCCCCGCGAAGAGCGGCGCGCGCCGCGCGTGGCTGCCCTGCGCCGCGATGGCCGCCGCCACGGACGCCATGGCCGGCCAGGCCCACGCCAACCCGCGCACCACCACGGGGGGCAGCGCCTGGAGCAACGGTTCGATGAAGAAGCCCAGCAGCGCGCAGAGCGCGGTGAGCGTGCCGTACACGGCGAAGTGGGGCCACATCCCCCACAGGTTCTGCCGCATGGCGCGGGTGATGTTCCCCGCCTCCGCGGAGGCCAGCGCCACCCGGGCCAGCCGCGCCGTGTAGCCCTCCAGCAGCCGGTCACCCTTGCGGCCCACGCGTCCCAGGCCGATGAAGAGCAGCACGGCGAGCGACCAGATGGCCGGCGTGGAGCCCGCGCCCGTGGCCGCGGACAACGTGGCCGCGGCGGCGCTAGTGCCAGTGGCCGCCAGGGTGTCGTTCTCCGGCAGCGCGGCGCCCAGGTTGGCGGTGCCCAGGAAGAACAGCTCCAGGAGCATGCCGATGGCCAGACCCGATGCGACGTCATCGAGCAGTGCGCCCATGACCGTGGCTGCGACCAGGGGCCGGGACATCATGGCCTGGAGGAACGCCTTGCGTTCCAATGCCACCAGTCCGCCCCACAGTCCCGCAAGCGCCACCTGGGTCCAGACGACGCTCACGCGCTCACCCGGCCTTCGCCCACCGCTCGCGGAGGTCCGGCAGGTCCACGGGCTTCTCGGCGGGCACCGCGCGGGCTGTCACCCGGACGCCCTGGTCGGCCAGCTGCTGGAGCGTCGTCAGCTCGGCCTCCGCCAGGAAGACGGACGGGGAGACCTGCCTGCGGCCGGTGCCGAAGTGTACGTTGCCCAGATTCAGCTCATCCATGGCCAGCCCGTGCGCATGCGCGAAGGGCACCGAGGCGACATCCCTCAGCAACACCAGGGTGCGCACACCGTCCTTGGACAGGGCGGCGAAGTCCACCTGGGACAGGGGCAGAATCTGCACCTCGATGGCGCTCTGGACGGCCAGGGCCATGGCGGCGCGGATGAGAGGACTGGAAGCCGCCTCGTCATCCGCCACGACCACCCGGGAGACTTTGAGGAACGGGAGCCAGGCCTCGACGACCTGACCATGGATGAGGCGGTTGTCGACGCGGACCAGGGTGATCACGGCAGTCTCGAATCGCCGACCCGCGCGGGTCCGTCAAGTTCGCGGCTGCTGTGCCTCGCGAAGCAGGGCGGATGCGCAGGTGATGTTGCGCTGGCCGTGCGAAGCCAGCTGGTTGGCCATCTCCGGTAGCGACAACTGCTCCGAACGGAGCGAGTTCGCCTTCAGCAGCATGGGCAGGTTGACGCCAGCAAGGACCTCCACATTCATTCGCTGACACATCATCAGCGACTCCTTACAGGGCGTACCTCCGAAGAGGTCGGCCAGGATGATGACACCCGCACCCTCATCCACGCGGGCGATCGCTTGCTTCATCTTCGCCCGGATGTCCTCGACAGGAGTTCCAGGCTCGATGTTACAGGCTGCCACCGCGGGAAGCTCTCCCACGATCTGCTCCGCGGTGGAGACCAGCTCCTCCGCCAGACGTCCGTGCGCTGCGACGACGAGGCCGACCATGTCCGCTCCTGACCAACCCCCCGAAGCTGCGTCCTACGCCTGAACCGTGCGGCGCGCAACTCCGGCGAAAGTTTCCGCCCTGACCTCTGACCTAAGCTGTCTCTTCCCGCCTCGAAAGCTAAGACGACCACAGCGATGGTGCCCGAAATTTCGGGTCCGGCCGCGCACAGGGCTGTCGCCTGCCGGACGGGGGAGCGACACCGCTTCCCCACACTCTATGAGATGCGCTGGCGACTTCCAGGGTGCGTCGAGAAGGACGCCCATCATTAGGCGCCGTATCAACCGCCCGAGAGGCAAGCAGGCATCCAGAGGTCGTCTTTGACGCCCGTTTTCGGCACGGCGGATTACTTGTGGGGATGCGGCGGGCCAGATGGGATGAGGCCGGCGTTGAACGCACCGGCCAGACTCCGGGGCGACGCGAGGACGTCATGGCCAAGACGAAGCTGCTGAAGCAAGGCGATGCGGTACCGGACATCACCCTCACCGGCGCGGGTGGGCAGTCGGTGCGGCTGCGAGACCTGGTGGGTCAGAAGGTATTGGTCGTCTACTTCTATCCGAAGGACGACTCGCCCGGTTGCACGGCGCAGGCCTGTGGACTGAGGGACCAGTACGAGGACTTCGTCGCCGCGGGCGCGGAGGTGGTGGGCATCAGCGGTGATTCGGTGGGCTCGCATGAGGGCTTCGCGGCGAAGCACCGGCTGCCCTTCAAGCTGCTCAGCGACGCGCGCGGCGAGGCGCGTGAGGCCTTCGGCGTGTCCTCGTCGTTCCTGGGCCTCTTGCCCGGACGGGTGACCTTCGTGGTGGACCGGTCGGGCATCGTCCGCGACAGCTTCGAGTCGCAGATTCGCGTCAGCGAGCACGTACGGCGCGCGCTCGAGCTGGTGCGCGCGCTGGCGCAGGAAGGTGGCGCGCCGGCCTCCGCCGCGAAGTAGCGAGCGGAGGGGCACGCAAGGTGGCTCCGGGCCCCAGCGTCCCGGAGCACCACTGCGGCTAGCGCCGCAGGACGGTCGGAATCTCCGCGAGCGGCGGGAAGCCCCAGCGCGCGCGCTCCTCGTCCGTGACGTTGGGGTCCACCGGGTGGAGCGTCATCTCCTTCGATTCCGGGTTGATGCGGTACTGGGTGCCGAAGCGCTGCGGAAGGTTGGCGTTCATCAGCCAGCGGTCCCAGGCCGCCGCGGCCAGCCACAGGCCGCGCGGGTGGCCTCGCTTCGCGGCCTCCGCGCCCATCTGCCTTGCCATGGCGTAGTCCTCCGGCGTGTTGCCGTGCTGGAAGATGAACCCCGCGGACAGGAAGTCCGCGCCTTCCTTCAACGCGCCTTCGGCCAGCATGGCCTTCACGCGCTCGCGCCGCTGCGCATCCCGCTCGGCGACCCGCTTCCACGCGTCCGCCCCTTCGAGCGGCCTCTGACGGTCCATCTGGTCCTCCACGAAGAGCGTCTTCAGCTCTGAACTCGAGGTGGGATGGGGGTCCGGGAGCGTGGTGATGCGCTCCACCTGCGCGAGGTACACCAGCTCCTCGCGCAGCGGCTCCAGGTCCGAGTCCTGCAACAACCACCCCACGTCCCGGAAGCCCAGGTCCACGGACTGGGCCAACCTGCGCAGCGCGACGTCCTTCCGTCCGAGCCGGGCCGCCGAACACGCCGCGGAGTACGCGGCGTACGGGTCCCGATTCCCCGCGTCCAGGGCCTCTTCATAGAGCGCCAGCGCCTCCGCGAACTTCTCTTCCCGCGACAACGCATGCGCCTTGCGCACCTGCACCCAGCCGGGCATCGGCGCGGCGGGCGGCTCCATGTGGGGCAGCCCCGCGACGGGCGTGGGGGTCGCCAGGGCTTCAGCGGACGGCGTGGCCGCGGGGGCCTCGGCGGGCGGCGCGGATTCGGGAGCGGAGGCCGGCGCATGGGCACACGCCGCCATCAGCAGGCAGACAAGGGAGGAGATGAGCGTTCGCATGGCCCGCATCCTAGGGGGCCCGCACGGCGTTCCGATACGCTTCGTACGGGTGCCAGCACCGCACGCGTGAATCCCATGCGCGGACGGACGCGGCTGACCGCGTGGGTCACCACGTCATTTCACTTGGGCGAAAACGCCGGCGCTCCCAGAGGGATGGACGCAGGAAGCACGTCTCCGCCGTGCGAGGACGCGCGTTGGCCCAGGCCTTGCTCAATGTCTTTCTGTCTCGCGATACACGCGAGGCGGAAGGAGCGCCGTCATGATGTTCCCCGATGAGAACTTTTTCGACGAAGTGGTGCTCAACATGGGCCTGTTGATAGCCCTGAAGGTGGTGGGCGTGGTGATGCTGCTCGTCACCTATGCCCACCCAGCGTGACGTGGCGGCACACCGCTTCCGTGCGCAGGGATTGCGCCGCGAAGGACGGCCACGGCTTCGTCACGCAGAACACCGGGCTGCGCGCGTTCCGGGCGCGTTATCGTGGGCCCATGTTCAACTCTTCCGGTAGGCGGTGGGGCATCGCGGCGCTGTCCCTGGGAATGCTGGGCAGCGCGTGCGCGGCGCGACAGGACGTCGCGCCATCCGCTGAAGCGGCTCAGGAGACCCAAGCCATGGCAACGACCTTGACGTGCACGCTGAGCGGCCCGGCGCGGGTGAGCGCGGGCGAACCCGTGGAGCTGGTGTTCGAGCTCAGCAATCCCACGGCGCAATCCCTGCGCGTGCTCGGCTGGCACACGCCGCTGGAGGGCGTACGCAACAACATCTTCGACGTGTCCCGTGACGGTGACTCGCTCGAGTACCGGGGGCCCATGGCGAAGCGCGGGCCGCCCACGGCCGACAGCTACGTCGCCCTCTCCCCTGGCACCTCGGTGGAAGGCAAGGTGGACATCGCTCGCTTCTATGACTTGCAGGCGCCGGGAACGTACCGCATCGCGTTCCGAGGCCCGCTGATGGACGTCGCCCGGGAAGGCGAACCGGTGCCCGCTCCGAATGGCGGATTCCGCCCGGCGGAAGTGCCATGCCCCGTGGTGGAGGTCACCGTCACGCCCTGATGGCCAGGACGCGAGCCTCGCGCGGACCGTGCTTCCGCGCGGGGTGGCGCGCCGTCAGCCCGCCACCAACATGGCTCGCTGCCGCGCGGGGCGGATGCGCGCGGTGGCACCCGCGCCGAAGCGGAGGAAGTCCTCCTCCACGCCGTCGCTGAAGATGACGCCCTCCGACGCCATTCGCGACTCCAGCACCAGCTCGCGCTCCTCCGTCACGTCGCCCATCACCAGACTGGCGCCCGAGTGACGGCTGGCGAAGGGTTCGCGCACCACGAAAATCAACTGCGGGTCCTCCCAGCCCAGGCGCACGGGCGCGCACGGTACGCCACCCGCGTGGGCCGTCACGCCTCGCGCCAGGTTGAAGATGGAGGACAACCACCCGGTGGCGCCCGCGCCCGTGGACACCACCACGCCGCTGGAGGACTGGGACTCCTCCTGGTCCCCGGTGCGCAGCCGGTAGCGCGCGGACACGTGGGAGCGCGCCCCGATGAACAAGTCATTGAAGGCCAGCAGCCGCTGCCCGTCATCCAGCCGCGCCTCCGCCAACGTCACGCGCTTGAAGGCCGCCTTGCCCTCCAACACGCGCCGCACCGCCCCGCGCGCCCCCGAAACCGAATGGGGCAACAGCACGCCGTCGAAGCGCTCCGGGTCCGGATTCACGCCCACCAGCGGCTGCTCCCCCACGTACTTCGCCACGTTCGCCACCAGCCCGTCCTGCCCCGCGACGACCACCACCTCCTTGCCGGTGAAGAGGAAGGTGGGCACCAGGCTCCGGTCCACCTGCTGCACCGGCAGCCCGAAGGACAGCGACTCCCGCAGCGCGTCCACGTTGCACCGGTAGGTTTCGTCCTCGCGGGTGAACTCATCGAAGTCCTGCCCCGCGTGCTCCACGTAGAACTTCGCCTGCTTCTTGGTGTTGAAGCGCTCCACCAGGCCCGCCATGCGCGTGCGGCGGGTGACGAGCACGATTTTCTCGTACATGGTCCCCTCCTTCGCCTCAGCGCTCGCGGCCCGCCGCGCCCACCAGCGACTGCAGGAGGTCCGGCGACACGTTCAGCTCGCCGATGCGCTGCGCGTTCTCCGCCATCTCCCGGAAGGCCAGGGCGATGTTGAGCGCCGGGTCCCCGCCACTGGCCGACGTGGCCATCAGCGTCTTCCAATCCACCCCACGCACGGGGGCCAGCGTCTTCTCCAGCGCGTACGCGCGGGCGTCCGCAGCCTGTCGCTCGTTGTCGCTCCAGCGCGTCATCAGCGCGGCGCGCTGCTCCTCCACGGCGATGTCCGCGGCCATCTTCGCCTCGCGAATCTGCCGCTGCCGCGCCTCCACCGCCAACTCCGTGGCCAGCTCGCTCTCCTTGATGCGCCGCTCCTGCTCCACCGCGGCGTTGCGGCGCGCGTAGATGGCTTCATCCGCGTTGCGTTGCAGCGCCTCGCGCGCCTCGGCCTCCAGCGCCCGCGCCATCTCCGGCGCCGGCTTCACCGACAGCAGCGAGAAGGCCATGACCTCCACGCCCAGCGCCTTCACCGGCTCCGCCACGGCCAGGGCCGCGAGCACCTGCTGCTCGATGGCGTCCGAGCGCACCAGCACCTCGCGCAGCGTCAGCCCCTGCACCACCGAGCGCGCCCGCACCTGCGCCACCTGCACCAGCCGCTCCTCGAGCTTCTCCGGGTCGTCCGAGTGGTAGCGCCCCGTGGGGGCCAAGGAGTAGTCCAGCAACGATGCAAGCCGGCGCGGGTCGGTGACGCGCCACGTGAGCTGCCCTTGCAGCGTCACCGCCTGGAAGTCCCGTGTGACTTCGTTGAAGACGAAGGGCACGTCCGCGCTGGACAGCGGCACCGACACCAGCGTCGCCGACGGCTTCCAGTAGAAGAACGAGAGCCCCGCCCCCTCCCGGACCACCTTTCCCGCCTTGAACTGCATCACGTACGTCGTCGGTGCCGCCTTCATGTAGCCGATGACCATGGGCCCTCCGCCCCGCTTCGTGTCTTCAGGACACCTAGTTAGTGTCAAATGGACACGAATTCAAGTCAATGTGCGGAAGCGCGAGATGCGGGCCTGCGGATGTCCGGTGCCGAAACGCGGTTCATCCGCGTCGCGACACAAAGCACACAGGTCTCATGGACGAATGCGCCGGTCGTGCGCAGGGTGGCGGGAGCCCCGGATCTGGCTCCAGTGATGCCGGGCCAAGAGGAAAGGTGCATCGTGGCGACACACGAATGGCATCCGGTTGCAGCGAGATTTTCGCGCGCCGACCATTCCGCTGCCGCACGCAGTCCCTACCTTTCCAGGGCACTTTGGGAGAGCGCATGCGGATCGCGGTGATTTCGGACCTACATCTCGGGCGGCGTGATGCCGCCGACCACTTCGGGCACGACGACTCCGGCTTCCTGCGGTTCCTCCGTTTCTTGGAAGGCAACTTCGAGCGCATCGTGCTGCTCGGGGACATCTTCGAAACGCTCACCCCGCGCACGCCGGGGCGGAAGGTGGCCGAGCTGCTAGCGGCCCGCGCGGCGCACCCGGAAATCGTCCGGCGCTTCGAGCTGCCGCGCTACCACTACATCCACGGCAACCACGACCTGGTGGCGGGCACCGTGCTGGGGGCGCCCGACCAGATGATTCTGGAGGCGGACGGCGTGCGAATGCTGTTCACCCACGGACACCACCACGACTGGATGATTCGCAAGGCGCGCCTGCTGTCGGAGGCGGCGGTGTGGGCCGGGGCGTGGCTGCGGCGGATGCGGATGCGGGCGATGTTCCGCTGGTTCCAGGCGCTGGACTTGAAAATCACCAACGCGCTGCCGGACCCGGCGCGGTGCACCTTCCAGCGCTGGGCCATGGAGCGGGCCAACGCACATCACGCGGACGTCGTCGTCACCGGCCACACCCACCTGGGCCTGCGGGTGGAGCACGGCAGCAAGCTGTTCCTCAACAGCGGCACGTGCTCGGAGGGGCAGTTCTCCTTCCTCAGCCTGGACACCCGGGCCGCGAGCTACTCGCTGCACACCACCTGGTAGCCGCAGGACCGCGGGCGGGCAGGAAGGCGGCAGGAGCCCGGTCCGCCGCTTCTTCCTCCCCCATGACGCGGGCAGGGGAAGTAACATTGGCGAATGTTCAGGCGGCTCACCGAGGCGCTCCGCGTCCTGACGCGACGCTCCCCGATAAGAGGCCCCGGCCCCACGCCGGGTGCCCCCCGGCAGATGCTCCTCTCAGACGTGGCCGCTGACGGGCGGCCCCGGACGAAGAAGCCGGCCGCGCGCCGCTCACCGCCACGCACCTCCCGGCTGACGCGCTACTTCGACCTCCACGACGACTTCCGCATTCCCGGCCGGCCCGAGCTGAGCGACCCGGTGGCGGTGGATGTCCGCCGGAAGCTGGACTCCGTCTGGCTCTTCACCTCCGGCGCCCGGGTGCGGAGCGTGGGCAAGCTGCGCCTGGCGGTGACGCCACCCGGACTGCCGCTGGACTTCTCGCTCGCGGGCGCGGGGCTCACCCCCGTCGTCTCCGCGCGGGTGGCCTCTGTCTTCCGGGAGCTGGCCCCCGATGACGTGCAATTGCTGCCTGTGGAGGTGGAGGACCGCGACGAGCCCCACTTCATCCTCGTCGCCACCCGGCTGGTGCGCTGCATCGACGACCGGGCCTGCGAGGAGGTCATCCACTACACCGCCGAGGATGGACTCCCCGAGCGCGTAGGGCACTACCGCAACGTCCGCGGACTCCGGGTCGATCCCACGAAGACGAACGGCGCCCGGGTGTTCCGCACCTGGGGCTGGCCGGTGAGCCTCATCGTGTCCGAGGGCATCAAGGAGGCCCTGGAGCATGCCGGCATCGCGGGCGCGCGCTTCGCCGAGGTGACGAAGCCGCCGCGCAAGCCCCGCCGGAAGAAGACAGCCGCCAAGAAGTCCCGGCCCAAGCGCCGCTGAGCCCACACCGCCTCCAGCCCCACGGTTGCAACAGAGTTGCCACCTGGCTGGAAACTTGTGGGGTAGGGGCACTAACAATATCTTCCTCGTTTTCCAGCAAATACCTGGGGACGACGTTGGACAACGAGGACAGCTCTTTCGGCAAGTACAGGCTTGTCCAGCAGCTGGCGACCGGCGGGATGGCCCAGCTCTATCTGGCCTCCATCGACGGCCCCGACGGGTTCTCCAAGTCCTGCGTCATCAAGCGCGTCCTGCCGGAGTACGCCAGCCTGGAGTCGTTCAGCCGCATGTTCGCGGACGAGGCGAAGGTCGCCGCGCTGCTGACGCACCCGAACATCGTGCAGGTCTTCGACTTCGGGCGGGTGGACGGCCAGTACTACCTGGCCATGGAGTGGATTCAGGGCCACTCGTTGGACCGGCTGCTGCGGCAGGCCCTCCGGAGCGGCCGGGTGGTGGGGACTCGCGTGGCGGTGGACGTGGGGCTCGCGGTGGCGGACGCGCTCGCGTACGCGCACGCGAAGACGCTGCCGGATGGAACGCCCCTCATGCTGGTGCACCGTGACGTCACGCCGGGCAACGTGCTGGTGTCGCGCGACGGCATCATCAAGCTGGCGGACTTCGGCATCGTGAAGAGCGCCGTCAACGCGGAGCGCACCGTCGCCGGGGTGGTGAAGGGCAAGTACCCGTACATGTCCCCGGAGCAGATCACCAGCCAGGAGCTGGACCACCGCTCCGACCTGTATTCGCTGGGCATCGTCCTCTACGAGGCCGCCACCGGGCGCCGCCTGTTCAAGCGCGACACGCTGGAGGCCACCATCATGGCCGCGTCCCAGGCGAACGTGCCGCCGCCGTCGGAGGGGACGCCCGACTTCCCCGAGGAGCTGGAGCGCATCATCCTCCGGCTGCTGCAGAAGGACCCCTCCGCGCGATACCAGAGCGCCCGGGAGCTGCGTGACGACCTGGAGCGCTTCCGCGCCGCCCAGCAGTGGGCGTCGGGAACGCATGAGATGGCGGCGCTCGTCGCCGAGCTGTTTCCCCCCAGCATCACGGGCCAGCCGCCCACCGCGCTGCCCGCCTCCAGCACCTCTCATGGCAGCAACTCCGCCACGGGCCGGACGCCCGCCCCCAGCGCCGAGCCCAAGCGAGAGCTGAGCAGCACCTCCGCCGCAACGCGGGCGCATGGCGCCGTGGAGGTGCCGCTCGACACAGGCCCCCAAGGCTTTCCGTGGGGAATCGCCCTGGCCGCGGGCTGCGCGGCCCTGGGCACAGCGCTGTTCTGGTTACTGGCCCCTTGAGCGGCTGCCGCCCGGCGCAGACGGCGCGGCAACGAGACCCTGATGAAACAGAAGACGTGGATTGCCGTCATCATCCTGGGCACGCTCGCCGCCAACGCGGTGGCCTACCGCGTGGTGCGAAGCCGGCGCGACAGCGCCCCCCAGGCCACGCCGGGCGCCATCACCCACACGCCGCCCGCCGCGCCGCCCACCGCGCCCGAGGCACCTCCGCGAGAGGACCCGAACGACGGCCTGGCCCGGGCCCGTCGCGCCGCGGGACTGGCCGCGCTGGAGGACCGCGACTACGACGCGGCCGTCTCCGACTTCACAGAGGCGCTGCGGCTGCGCAAGGACGACCAGGGCGACCTCGTGGAGCTGCTGCGCATCGCGGCCGAGTTGCGAACGCGAGAGCAGGCGCGTCAGCAAGGCGAGCAGGCCCGCGCCCAACGTGAGCCCACGCCGGCTCCCACGCGCTCCGTCCAGCGCACGCGTCCGGCGCGCGGCACAGCCCGGGCTCAGCCACGCCAGGAGTCCGCTTCCACGGACGAGGCACGCGGCGGGTTGCTGCTGGTGACGTCCACGCCCCCCGGGCTGATGGTGCGGGTGGACGGCAAGCCCATGGACCTCACGCCGGCGCGGCTGCCGCTGCGCGCGGGGACGTACCGCGTGGCGCTCGCGCAGGGTGAGCGCACGCTGGCCGAGGAGACGGTGCAGTTGGGCGAGGACGACGTGCGCTCCCTCAACCGCGACCTCACCGCCGAGCTCGCTCCCGCCCCAAGGCCCACGGCGACCGCACCGGCCTCCGTGGAGGCGCCGCCTCCCGCCGCCACGCCCGCGCCCACCAGCCCCGCTGCCACCGCGGCGCGCGCCGAGTCGCCTCCCACCGCCGAGCCGTCCGTGGCCACCGCCGCTCCCACGGCGACGGGCAAGGGCCGCCTGGATGTGACGTCTCCCGGCCTCTACGGCGAGGTGTGGATCAACAACCGGCCGTATGGCTTCCCGCCGCTCGTCGCCCAGGGACTTCCCGCGGGGCCCGCGCGCGTGGAGGTCCGCGTCAATGGCGTGGTGAAGCGGAAGCTGACCGTCGACGTCGTGGCGGACCAGAGCACCGCCGTCCGCATCCGCTGACCTGAAGGCCGTTCGCGCGGCGAGCCGCGCTCCCTTTCCGCATCGAGGTCGATATGCGCCGCTGCCGTAGGTGGTCCGAACCTTCCATCGGAGCCCTGCTCCTCCTGTGCGCCAGTCCCGCGCTCGCCCAGGACACCGACGCGGGGAGCCTGGGTGACGAGGAGCCAGAGGTTCACAGCCAGGTGGCCTCCTTCGCCGTCACCCGGCTCCAGGAATCCCCCGCCGTCGTCACGGCGATGAACGCGGAGGAGATTCGCAACTCCGGCGCCCGCGACTTGATGGACCTGCTGCTGCAGATTCCGGGCTTCTTCTTCGGCGTGGACACCCAGGGCGCGGTCGGCCCCGGCTTCCGCGGCCTGTGGGGCTACGAGGGCAAGGTGCTGCTCGTCGTGGACGGCAAGGAGATGAACGAGCAGCTCTACTCCACGATGCAGTTGGGCAACGAGTTCCCCATCGAGCTCATCGAGCGCATCGAAGTGGTGCGCGGCCCCGGCTCCGTCATCTACGGCGGCAACGCGGAGCTCGCCGTCATCAACGTCGTCACGCGCGGCGTCCAGGGCAGCACGGACCTGATGGTGTCCGGCATGTACGGACAGATGGGCAGTGTGAACGGCCGGCGGGGGCTCACCGTCTCCGGCCGCAAGGTCTTCGAGTCCGCGCCGGGCCTGAGCATCTTCGCGTCCGCCGGACTGTCGCAGGCGCAGCGCAGCAGCGGCGTCTTCCAGGACTTCTTCGGCAACTCCGCGCAGTTGGGTGGCAACTCGCGGCTGGACCCGACGATGGTGCAGGCGGGCGTGGGCTACAAGGACCTGCAGCTCAGCGTGCTGTACCAACGCTATGGCACCTCCGCCATTGTCGCCTTCGACGAAGTGTTGGAGGCGCCCGCGCCCACCGACTTCGAGTCCCTCCACGCGGAGCTGAGTGACAGGTTCCGCCCGGACGAGCGGGTGGAAATCATCCCTCGCCTCAACCTCACATTCTCCAAGCCCTTCAGTGACTCGGACCAGGATTCGCCCTTCTTCTACGACAAGCAGGTGCTGCGCCTGCGAGGGCGGACGCTGGCGCGCTGGGCGGCGCTGGACTGGCTGCAGCTCACCGGCGGCTTTGATGTGACGTCCGACCAGGGGTGGGTCAACGGCCCGGTGGGCGTGGGCCTCCAGACGGGCTTCGGCCCCGAGGAGGCCGACAGCGTCTCCTACGTGAATCTGGCGGGCTTCGTGGAGGCCTTCTCCGTCAATCCGTTCGTCAACGTGGTGGCTGGCGCGCGCGTGGAGAACCACAGCGCCTTCGGTGAGTCCTTCGTGCCGCGGCTGGTGCTGCTGCGCAGCTTCGGGCCGTTCAGCGGCAAGGCCTTGTTCAGCCGCGCCTTCCGCGCGCCGAGCATCGAGAACATCAGCCTGGGCGCCGACGTCCGGCCCGAGCGCACCACCGTGCTCGAGTTGGAGGGCACGCTGCGCATGGGAGAAGGCCACGCACTGAGCGCCAACGCCTTCGACATGGGCGTGGCGGACCCCATCATCTATTCATACGACGCGGTGACGAACACGGAGGCCTACCGGAACCTCGGACGCCTGGGCAGCCGCGGCGTCGAGCTGGACTACCACGTGCGCGGAAGCTGGGGCCGCGCCGCCCTCAACTATTCGTTCTACACGCCGTCAGGCCGCAATGACGTGGAGGACTACCAGGTCCCCGGACAGCCCAACGCCTTCACGGGCATGCCCACTCACAAGGCCGCGCTCACCGGCAGCATCAAGGTGCTGCCCTGGCTCACCGTCAGCCCCACCGCCGTCCTCGTGGGCAAGCGCTACGCCGTGGACGTGCCGGATGACGAGGGCAACGCGGCGGTAGAGGAGCTCCCCACGCAGCTACTGCTCAACCTCTTCGTGCGCGCGCAGGATGTGGGCACGCGCGGTCTGGAGATTGGCGCGGGCGTCTACAACCTGACCGGCACGAACTTCCGCATCGCCCAGCCCTACAACGGCGGCCACGCGCCCATGCCTGTCTTCTCCCGCGAGTTCATGGTGCGCATCAGCTACCTGCTGGACCCTGTCAGCGACGAATAACAGCACGTCCAAGGCTGACGTCCGCCACGGCCCACCTTCCATCCGGAGCAGGCCCACTCATGCCACCGTATTCGCCGAGGTCTTCCGATAGGCGCTCGGCGTCAGCCCGTGGCGCCGACTGAAGAGCGCGGTGAAGGTGGAGGCGTCTTCGTAGCCGACACGGCATGCGATTTGAGAGACAGGCTCGTCGGTGGAGAGCAGCAGCGCCCGCGCACGCGCGAGACGCACCTCGGTGAGATACGCGGACAGCGTCTGGCCGGTCGCTGCGAGGAATCGACGCCGCAGGTTTCGCGGGCTCATGTGCACCAACCGGGCGGCGTCCGTCGCCGAGATGGGCTCGCCATGGTGCGCTTCGAGCCAGTCCTGGACCTTGAGGACCTGCGGGTCTCCGTGGTCGCGGAGCGGTATTGTGTGCAACAAGGGCAACGCCTCGGCGCTGGGCTCATGGATGAGCGAGTATTGATATGTGCGCTCGGCGATCGGCACACTCAACATGCGGCCAATCACATGGCAGAGCGCCATTGCTGACGCGCCCATGTCGCGCGCGGTCACGAGCCGCCCTGTGACCGCGATGCGTTGCTCGCTTGCCCAGTTGACCGCCGGGTACTGGCGGCGAAAACGGTCCACGCAGGCCCAGTGGGTGGTCGCCGTGTGGCCGTCGAGCAAGCCCGTCTCCGCGAGCAACCAGCTCCCCGTGGCCATCGCGAGCACCCTGCATCCGCGGTGATGCTGTTCGATGATCCATCCCACCAGTCCCGGTAGACGTAGGGAGGGCTCCAAGAATGGGATGGCCAGCGACGGAAGGATGAGCACGTCGACGTCGGTGGTGGACCAGGACTCCACGGCGCGCATCGGCGCACCAGTTGCGGTCGGCACGTCTCCCGGCTGCGCGCCGAGGAACCGGGCCTCGATGGTGCCGTTACCCGGCCTCGCCCGCGCGATCACCGCAGCGATGTGGACCAGGTCCTTCGCGAGGCTCGCGCTCGACGCCCAGACTCCCGGAAAAAGGCAGATGCCGACGCGCGTGTTCCGGCTGCTGCTTGTCCGTTTTGCCATATTCCTTGTCCGCTGCGCCTCTGTCGCCAGAGGCCGCCTCACGCCATGTTCGGAACATGAACGAAAACACGGCAGGAGTGGAGTACTTCGAGAAGGATGCCTTCGCGCGTGAACTCGGAGTCGAGCTGTTGGAGGTCGGTCCGGGCAGGGCACGTGTCCGTCTTCCCACACCCAGTGGCCGGAAAAACGGGCTGGGCACCGTGCACGGTGCGGTGATCTTCGCGCTGGCGGACATCGCCTTCGCCACCGCCTGCAACTCGCACGGACAGACGGCGATCGGAGTCCAGGCCAACATCGCGTACCTGGCCCCGGCCGGAGACGGCCCCATTGAGGCACGGGCCACGGAGCTCTCTCGCGGACGCAAGCTCGCCACGTATGAAGTGCGTGTCCTCGACGCCGAAGAGCGGCTGCTCGCATCTTTTCAAGGCACTGCGTACCTGCGCTGACGATGCCTGCCACCGGGCCGTCTGCCTTTGCAGCAATGCAGCACAGGGAATGGACTGCCACAGACTTGCAATCACCAGACTCTCGCTGTTACTTTATTCGCCACTCGAAACAACTCGTATTCCTTCGCGGCTGCTCCACACTTTTCCGACGCGCCGCCCCCGTAGGCGACCACTCTCGAAGCATCCTTGTTTCTTCGCAGTGGGAATGAAGTCCTCCAGCCGTGGAGGGCAGCGCATGCGTCCGAACAAGCGTTTCGCGTGGGCGTGGGTGGCGGCGGGCGGGTTCGCGGCGGGGCGCCTGCCCCTGGACGCCTGGCAACGACGGTTGGGCGGGCGTGTACTGGCAGTACCCGGACGGCGCCCACACCGTGTCCTTCTACGCCAGGGGCACGGAGGGCGGCGAAATCGTCTCCTTCGTGGTGGGAATGAACGCCGCTGGCGGTTTCGGGGTGAAAGAAGCGAACGTGGCGCTCACCACCACCCCGACCCAGTACACAATCGACATCAGCCGCGTCCGGGATGGACAGGTGGTGGGTGGCTGCGGATGGACCGCCGATGGAAGAACGACTCCGCTCGTCTTCTTCATCGACGACCTCCACAGGCACTGCCCCCCACCCCCTCCTCGCGGCGGAACGGAGCGAGAGGACGATGCGAGTGGGAACGGCGGTGACGACGGTCGATGCGGCGGGCATGCGCGCGCAGAACAGCAGCCTGCTGCTCAACATGATCTGGCGCGAGCGTCAGATTTCCCGGGCGGAGATCGCCCGGCGGACGGAGCTCAGTCCGTCGACCGTCTCCGCCATCGTGGCGGACCTGGAGCGCTCCGGCCTGGTGCGCAGCATTGGCGCCGGGGTCTCCCGGGGCGGCCGTCGCCCCACCCTCATCGGCTTCTGCGATGACGCGTTCAGCCTCATCGGCGTGGAGATGGGCGCCACCCACGTGACGGCCGCGCTCACCGACCTGCGCGGCCGAGTGCGCGCGTACCGGCACGCCAGCCATGCCGTCCGTGAGGACCCCAAGGGCACGCTCCAGAAGGTGCGCGAGCTGGTCCAGGAGGTCTTGGACGCCGAACGCGTACCGCGCCGCTCCGTGGCGGGCATGGGCATCGCCGTGCCCAGCCCCGTCCACCCGTCCGCGCCCGGAAAGCTGTCCCCGCTGCTGGTGCCGGCCTGGCGCGACTACGACGTGCAGGAGTCGCTGCGGAGCGCGTTCGGCCTGCCAGTGTTCGTGGACAACGACGCGAACCTGGGCGCGCTGTCGGAGTGCTACTGGGGCGCGGGCGTCAACGGCGAGGACCTGGCGTACATCAAGCTGGCCACGGGCATCGGCTCCGGCCACATCATCCATGGCGACGTCTACCGTGGCGCGGGTGGCACCGCGGGCGAAATCAGCCACATGGCGGTGGACTCCTCCGGACCGCAGTGCGTGTGCGGCCTGCGCGGTTGCCTCGTCACGCTCATCGGGTCGGCGGCCCTGCTGGAGCGCGCGCGGGAGCTGATGGGCCGCAAGGACAAGCGCGCCCTCACGGTGCGCGAGCTGGTGGAAGGCGCGCGGGCGGGTGAGCCGGCCGCACGTCAGGTCATCGACGGGCTCGGGCACTACCTGGGCATCGCCGTGGCCGGTCTGCTGAACCTGCTCAACCCCGCCATCGTCGTGCTCGGCGGTGAAATCTCGTCAGTGGGAGACCTGCTGCTGGACCCGCTCCGCGCGTCGGTGCGCCAGCGGGCGCTGTCCACCTCCATGGCGGAGACGCGCATCGTCACCTCCGCGCTGGGAGACCGCGCCATCGCCGTGGGCGCGGCCACCCTGGTGCTCCAGGCGGCGCTGCGTGACCGAACCCTCTTCCCCCTCCAACACATCGGCAAACCTGCATGACGCTCCAGGGCCCCCTCCCCCGTGGCCCTGGTCCTGACGGGCCTCGCCTGTGACCCGCCGCCATCCGGGGGAACGAGCAGCAGGCGTTCAACACCGCAGCGGCTTGTCGCAGGTGCTGTTCTTCAATCCCTGGCGGAACGGAGCCCCACTGCTGGCCGCGGTGGATGCCTTTGCCGGCGGCGGCGAAGTGCAGGCCTCGATTTCAACGTACGAAGTGCCCTGCTACAACTGCCACGACAACGCGGCCTGGGCAGTGCTGTTCTATCCAGACAGCGGCAAGGTGCTCGTCTTCAAGGGCAACCACGGCTGCGACTCCTGCGGAGCACGTCCGCTTTTCGCCAAGGCTTCGAATTGAAGCCCCGGCGGAAAGATGGACCTTCCTTGCGTTGAGTTGCAGACATCGCCTGACTTCCCCGAGACTCCCGCGCCAGTTGTCCCTCATCACCTTTCAGCGTGGGAACTCATGCGCATGTATCGCCTAGGAGTGGCGTGTGTCTCGATGTGCCTTGTCTTGTCGGGCTGTGCCGACAATGGACCGGATGTCACCAACGAACCCAAAGACAATCCACCACCAGCGTCACCCAACGGCATCCCAGGGGAGGACGGGACCTGGACGGGTCAGCCCACTGGCGGAGACCATGCCCCCGGCGAAATGGATGATGTTGACTCGACCGACGTCATCATCACCCACACCGAGCGCTTCTACACCTCCGTAGGCGTCGCGGTCCGGAGCAAGGACCTGTCCTCCAATCCTCCCGAGCTGCTCGTCCGCACCCGGACCGGTTTCACGCGCTACACCGGCGCGCCCTCATCGGAGGGCTACCGCTTTCCCAGCGTGCCCCAGGGGGAGTACTACCTGAAGACGGGGAGCGCCTATGTCGTCACCGACGAGCGGCATGTGGAGATTGGCCGTCATTATCTGGGACGTCAGGACGCCGTCGCGACGTCTCACTCCATGACGCCCGCGTACCTGAACCTCACGAACCTCGCCCCCTGGCAGGATTCCGTCGGGTACAGCGGCGGCAGCCGGCTGCAGATTGTCTCCGGGCAGGTCGACCTCTCGGCGGAGGTGTACACCAACGACTACGTCGCCGCGGGCCAGACGCAACTGGACGCGCAGGACGCGCAGGCCTACGGCCTGTCGGGCAACTTCCCCGTCTTCGAGGCGGCGAAGGGGGACCGGCTGTACGTGAATCAACTCACGAACGTCTTCGGAAAGCCGCTTCCGAACGGTGAACCCCTGGTCGCCTCGGCCCTCGTCCGCAGCGCGCAACTGCCTGCCTTCAACTTCACCGCGGATGGGGTGACGCCACTCGTCATCATCGGCGCCATGCAGGACGTCCCCATGACGGACGTCTCCTTTGAGTGGCGCCTGGGCAACTACGCCTCCGTCGCCACCGAAATCCACCCCGCCGCGACGGCGCGCATGCCGACCTTCTACATCGAGCCCTCGGCCCACGGCCCCCAGGAGGGCTGGGTCGGCTACTCGGGGGAGCTCTTCAGCCTCCTGCTCCCGCCTGGCACCTCTCACACGATCGCTGACCGGTTGCCGTATGGAAACCCCTACCCTTCGTCGTGGCGCCCCGTGGGCACCGCCACCTATCAGTACCGCATCCTGGAGCCCCTGCCGGGCGACACCACCATCACGCGAAGCGTGACGGGCTCGCTCCTGACGTCGGACTATGTGGAGAACCTGGTGGCGAGCCCCATCACGCCCGCGCTGACGCCTCCGCGCGCGCTGTCCATCGACGGCATTCCGGCGACGTCCCAGCGCGTGGTGGGCAACACCAGCCCCATCATCACCTGGAAGCCACCCGCGAACGGCGCGCCTACCGCCTATCGGGTGAGCCTGATTCGCTACGTCAACACCAGCGCGGCGACCCAGACGGCCCTCTACCTGCCGGGCACGGCCACCGAGGTCCGGCTGCCCGTGGGAACGCTGGCGCCCAACGCCATCTACTCGGTGAGGGTCACGGCCCTGGACAGCCCGCATCAGGAGGTGACGCGAGAGCCCTTCACCATCTACGAGAAGCTGCCCCTCCACACGGCGGACACCATCAGCTCCCTCTTCACCACGCCGTGAGCCACGGCACCTCCCGTCTCTAGCGGCGCCTCCGCTGCTGGGGACGGGCGGGCTTCGCCTTCGTCTCCGGAGGCAGCGCGTCCAACCACGCCCGCACCGCCTCGGCCTGGGGCGCCCGGCCCGAGGCCGTGAAGCGCTCACGCGCCTTCGCCGCCTCGGTCCGCGCCTCCACACCCTGCCCTTCCTTCCACAGCGCCCGCGCGAGCGCGAAGCCCGACTCCCCCAGCGAGTCCTCCTGCGCGCCCGTGAAGGCCACCGCCTTTCGCAGCGGCGCCAGCGCCTCGCGCGTGCGCCCCAGTCCCAGCAGGGCCTGCCCCACGCCGTCGTAGGAGTACTGGAGGTCCTCATCGTCGGGCCCCAGTTGGGCGTGCTTCACCGCCAGCGCCGCCTCATAGACTTTCAGCGCCTCTTCGTGGCGGCCCAGCGCGAGCAGGCTCATGCCCTCCTCGTCGAGCGCCTCCGCCAGCTTCAGGTGACTGTCGCCCAGCAGCTCGCGGTGCAGCGCCACGGAGGCCCGGGCATGCGCCAAGGCCCGCGCGAACTCCCGCTGCTCGCGCAGCGCCATGGACAGGCCCTGGTGGCGCCGAGCCACGTCCAGGTGCCGAGGCCCCACCGCCGCCTCCGTCTGGCGCAGCGCCTCCTCCATCACCCGCACGGCCTCCGGGAAGGCCCCCACCTCCAGCAGCACCCGCCCCAGTGAGAACGTCACCCGCGCGCGCTTCGGATGGCCCGGCACCAGCGCGTCCGCCAGCACGGTGTTGGCTTCCTCCAGCAAGGCCCGGGCGTCGTCCGTCTGACCGCGCATCAACGCGAGGTTGGCCTCGTTCACCAGCAGGTCGCCCCGCAGCACCGCGTCCCCGCCCAGCCGCTGGAGGGTCGCCTTGCCCAGGCGTGCCCATTGAGAGGCGTGCTCGAAGCGCTCGCGCTCCCCTTCCACGTAGAGCAACTTGTTGAGAATGGAGACCTCCAGCCGGTCCGCCCGGCCCGACGTGGCGTCATAGACGGCCTGCTCCAGCAGCCCCGCGCCCTTCTCCTTCTCCCCCAGCACGGCCTGGAGCCATCCCTGGTGGAAGCGCAGCTCCGCCGTCAGCGGCGCGTACCGCGCGGCCAACACCCGCGACTCCACCGCGTTCGCCGCCGCCAGCGCCTGGGGATAGCGGCTGGTGTCCACCAGCGCCTTCACCTCCGACAGCGCGCCTTCCAATGACTCCAGCTCCGCGCGCATCGCCGGGTCCGCGGGCCGGGGCTGCTGGCTCGCCAGGGCCTCCACGTCCGCGCAGTCCTCGGGCGAAGGCAGCGCGTACGCTGCGTCCAGCGCCTTCTCCACGCCCGCCTTGTCCACCTGGGACAGGGCGCCCACCAGCGCACGCAAATCCTTGTGCCGCCGCTCCAGACACACCACGCGCTGGGTGAACAGCGCCTCCGGCTGCACCTCGTGCAGGCGCGTGGCCTCACACGCGTCGGTGTGCTGCCGCGCCCAACTGCTGGCATAGGCATCCAACACCTGCCCCACCCGGCCCGCCATGTCCCCCGCCAGGGGGCTTCCCGTGGCCGCGAAGGCCGAGGACAGTCGCTGCTTCGCCTCGGCCCCCCAACTGTCCGCCAGCAGCCCCTCCGCGCCCGCGCAGACGCTGGACTGAAACCACAGCGCGCCTCCCACCGCCCCCACCAGTGCCACCGTGGCCGCGGCCATGCCTCCCGCCTTGCGCGCCCGTGCGCGCTGCTGCTCCTGGGACAGCGCCTCCAGCAACGCCCCCATGGAGTCGAAGCGCGCCGCTGGCTCCAGTGACAACCCCCGCATCACCGCGCGCCGCACCCAGGCGGGGACGCGGGCGTCGCTCGGCGGCTCGTGGATGGGCGAGGGCTCCCGCCCGGCGCGCTCCAACGGCGCCGTCACCTTCGCGGGTGCGGACCTCAGCGCCTTCGCGGCCCGCGAGAGCTCGTCGGGGTCGAAGGGACGCTGGTTGTAGAGCGCCCGGTACAGCGCCGCGCAGAAGCTGAACTGGTCCGAGCGCGCGTCCAGGGACTCGCCGCGGAACTGTTCGGGGGACATGAACGGCGGCGTGCCCAGGACGACGCCCGTTTCGGTGAGCGGGTCATGCAGCGGGCGCGACGTCTCCGAGGCGTCGCGCACGCGCGCCAGCGTGGGCTGTTCGTCCAGAGGCAGGTTGTCCACGGGACGCGCCAGGCCGAAGTCGGTGACGCAGACGCGCCCGTCACGCCCCACCAGCACGTTGGCGGGCTTGAAGTCGCGGTGCACCAACCCCGCCGCGTGCGCGGCCTCCAACCCGCGTCCCGCTTGCAGGTACTTCTCCAGCACCTCGCGCCAGGACCGAGGCTTCTCCCGCCGCCAGTCCGCCAGCGTGCCACCGGCCACCCACTCCATGGTGAAGAAGACCTGCGCGTCCCAGGTGCCCACCTCGTAGATGGGAATGACATTGGGATGGGAGACACGCGCCATGGCCTGCGCCTCGCGCAGCAGCCGCGCACGCCCGCCCTCCTCGTCCGCAGAGCGGGCCTCCACGCTCAACAACTTGAGCGCCACCTTGCGGTCCAGGTCCGGGTCATAGGCCGCGAACACCGCGCCCATGCCGCCCTGCCCCAGCAGCTTCAACGGGATGAAGCGCCCCACCCTCTGGCCCAGCGGGCTCCGCGAACGCCAATCCCCAGACGCGCCGCGCGCGGAGGAAGGCTCCGCCGCATGCGGCGCCCCCTGCGCATCCGCTGACACGACCTGCGTGGACAGCTCTGGCGAATCATCAGCACCCGAGCCCCGGTCATCGGTGTTGGCCATGGCGCAAGTGTACCGGGAAGCGAGCGACTCTCTGCGCCCATGAAGGATTCACGCGCAACAACACACACATGCCGCCGATAATACGAACAGGCGAAGGAAGTCCGGGAGGGTCCGCCGTGACCAGGATTGTCACCACCGTGTTCAACTCAGCGCCGCAGGCCCTGTCCAAGCCCATCCAGCCGGCTGTGTTGAAGGACGCCAGGATGCCCATGGAGACGTCGCTCGCCAGGCCGGTGAACAGCTCCGCCCTGGCGACGCCCCGTCCGGAGCGGGACACCTTCCAGGACACGAAGCCCGCGGCCAAGGGCGTGCCACGGCTGTCGGTGCCGGACGCCACGGGGACCAGCGAGCTTCCCTTCCTGCGAGACCTGGCACCCGAGAATGAAGCGGCGCAGACGCAGGCCGACAAGGGCTGGGCGCCCACCGCGTCGGTCATCGCGCAGAACTCGGACACGGGCTGCGGCGAGGCGACGCTGGCCTTCCTGAACCGGGCGAGCCGCAGCGTGACGAAGGGCACGCTGTGCGAGAAGCAGGAGCGAGAGACGGTCCGCGAGCGCGCGTCGCAGGTCAGCGGCGCCCGGTCCGTCCACGCCCCGGTGGACGTCAACCTGGATGATGGCGCCACGCCCACGGAGATGGCGACCGCGCTGGGGGGCCTGGGCATCGAAGTCACGGACGGCTTCGCCGACTTCGACGCGGCGGCGATGAGCCAGGTGATGAAGGCCGGTCAGTTCGGCCTGGCGCTCGTGGACGCCAATGCCATCCTCAATGGCGCGCTCGCGCCCGAGCAACGGCGCAACGGGCCGGGCCAGCTCCACTGGGTCACCATCGACGGCGTCAACAGCAACGGGACGGCCGACACGTCGGACGACCTGTTCCGCGTGAAGGACCCCGTCAATGGCGAGTACTGGGTGTCCGCCAGGGACTTGGAGAGCGCGGTCCAGGCCGGCAAGGAGCACCACGGCAGCGGCGGCATCTTCGCGCTGGAGAACCGCACGGACGTGGGTGGACAGAAGGAGCGTGACGCCCTGGCCCACCTCAACCGCGAGCGCACGGCGTCCTTCGCGGACGGGAACGGCGTGGGCAGCAAGCGCCTCAGCCTGGGCGAGTCGAGCTGAGGCGCGCGCCCAGAACCTGTCTCAGTAGGTGTAATAGACAGGCGGCGTGGTGCTGGTGAAGAAGTCGTAATACGTGGCCACGTAGTTGGCGTGGTTGCCGACCTCACCCGGCAGCGGGCCACCCTTCGTCCCGTAGACGACCAGCGTCGCGCCGCCGTCCGTCTGGTCCAGCGCGCAGGAGTTCACATGGTTCGTCCCGTACATGACGACGATGTCATGCGAGCGGACCATGCTGAGCGTCGCCGGGTCGATGTGATTCACCTGACAGCGATTCATCGAGCTGCCACTGGGCGTGGGCTTGTACGAGAAGGCCGTGGCCACGCCGTAGCTGTTGGCCAGGAGCGCGAGGTACGGGGTGTTGTAGGACCGTCCCAGCGTCATGCTGCCCGCGCCATGGGCGCACGTGCCGGACGCCGCGCGCGTCACGACGATGTCCAGGCTCGGAGGCATGGAGCCGGGCACCGGCACGGAGGAGATGGTGTACGTGCAGCCCTGCGTGGTGCCGGTCACCAGCGCGGCCTCCTGCTGCGCCAGCGCCTCCTGCTCGGGGGCCTCTTCGGGGGCGCCACAAGCGGCCAGGGACACGGCGGCACAACACCAGACGGCGGACTTGAAGACTCGCATGTCGGGACTCCAGGACGGAGAGGATGGGGACGCATCCCCACCTCTCCAAAAGCTGACAGAGTCCTTGTCCAGCATTCAACTGGAGCAAACTGCAACACAATTACATTGCAATTTGGCGGCGCTATTCCTTCTCGATGTCCCGGTCCCAGAGCTGGACGCGGGTGTCGTCGTCCGTCAGGCGCTGGGTGAGCTCGGCGGCGATGGCGACGGAGCGGTGCTTGCCACCGGTGCAGCCCAGGGCCACGGTGAGGTACGCCTTCCCCTCCTTCTGGTAGCGAGGGAAGAGGAAGCGGCAGAGGTCCACGACCTTCTCGAGGAACTGCTGCGTCTCCTCACGCTCCAGCACGTAGGCCGCCACCTTCGGCACCTTGCCCGTGAGCCCCTTCATCTCCGGAACGAAGTACGGATTGGGCAGGAAGCGCACGTCCAGGACGAGGTCCGCCTGGGGTGGCACGCCGTAGCGGTAGCCGAACGACATGATGGACAGGCTGGGGCCCGCGGCGGGCTCCGGACTGAAGCGCGCCTGCACCATGCGCTTCAGGTCATGCACGTTCAGCGTGGACGAGTCGATGACCTGGTCGGCCAGCTCGCGCAAGTCACGCAGCGCCTGGCGCTCCGCCTTGATGCCCTCGGCGACAGTGCCGTTGGGCGCCAGCGGGTGGCGGCGGCGCGTCTCGCTGAAGCGGCGGATGAGGCTGTCGTCGCTGGCGTCCAGGAAGAGCACTTCCACCTGGTGCCCGGCGCGGCGGACCTCGGCGAGGATGCGGGGCGCGTCCTTGAGGAAGACGCCTTCGCGGACGTCCACCACCAGCGCCATGCGCTCGAAGTGACCGCCGCCCGCCAGCTCCGTGAGCTTGGGCAAGAGCAACACCGGCAGGTTGTCGATACAGAAGAAGCCCGAGTCCTCCAACGCGCGGATGGCGGTGGACTTACCGGACCCGGACATGCCGGTGATGATGACGATTTGTTTCGCGGGGGCGGTCACTCGACCTCTTCTCCCAGGGTGCGGCGCATCGCCCCTTCGGCGATGGCCCGGTTGAGTCGCTCGGCGAACTCTCTCGCCGAGTGGTGGCCCTGTAGCTTTAGCAACTGATTACGCGCGGCGACCTCGATGATGGTCGCCATGTTGCGGCCCGGACGAACGGGCACCACCGACAAGGGGATGTCCACCCCCACAATCTGCAGATGCCTGTCCTCCACGCCCAGCCGATCATACTCCTGGTGGGGGTCCCACTCCTGGAGCTCGATGACCAGCTCGATTTTCTTCTGTTCGCGGATGGCGGCCACTCCGAACAGGTCCTTGATGTTGATGATGCCCAGGCCGCGAATCTCCATGTGGTGCTTGATGACCGGGTTGCCAGCGCCGTAGACGGCCCCCTTGCGGCGGGTGACGTCCACGATGTCGTCCGCGACCAGGCGGTGGGCCCGCATCACCAGGTCCAGGGCAATCTCGCTCTTGCCGATGCCGCTCTTGCCCAGCAGCAAGATGCCCACGCCGAACACGTCCATCAACACGCCGTGCAGGCTGCTGGACTCCGTGAGGGCCTCTTCCAGGAACGTCTGCACCCGCATGATGAACTCACTGGAGAGCAGCGGCGTCTTCATCAACGCCAGCCCCGCGCCTTCACACGCGGAGATGAGGGCCTGGGGAATGTCCAGGTCCTTGGTCACCACCACGCACGCCAGCTCCTCCTCACCGAAGAGCTGTGCCAGCGACTCGCGCTGCCGCGCTTCCGGCAGCGTGGCCAGGTATGAAATCTCCGTGTTGCCGAACACCTGGACGCGGTGCGGATGCAGGTGCTCGGTGAAGCCCGCAAGCGCCAGCCCCGGCTTCTGGATGCGCGAGGACACCACGATGCGCGACAGCCCGCCGCCGCCGGCGACGAGACTGAGCCGCATGTCGTAGTCGCGGTCCTCGAGGAGCTGGGAGATGCGGATGGATTTCATCGTCAGGGCGTGGATATCACCGGTGGGGCCCTTTGAGGGGGACAGCCTTCCTTGGGCCCTCAACGAGAGGGGGCCCGGGTAGGAGACCCGGGGCCCGGCCGCCCCACCGGGAGGCAAAATGCGGGTTCCGGCAGGTAACGGAAGGCCACGGAAGCCATTCCGTGGGGCTCCGGCCGCTGGTAAGCCGGAAAACATGTCCGACTGTCTCTTCTGCAAGATTCGCGACGGGCTCATCCCCGCCAAGGTGGTCTACCGCGACGACGTGTGCGTGGCCTTCGAGGACATCAATCCCCAGGCCCCCACCCACGTCCTCTTCATCCCCCGCAAGCACATCCCCACCGTGAACGACATCACGGCGGAGGACCGCGAGCTGGTGGGCCACCTCTTCACCGCGGCCGCCAAGGTGGCCCAGGAGCGCGGGCACGCGGACCCGAGCGACGGCTACCGGGTGGTGATGAACACCCATGTGCACGCCGGCCAGACGGTCTTCCACATCCACCTGCACCTGCTGGCCGGACGCCCGCTGGGCTGGCCGCCGGGCTAGTTCCGCGAGCCCCTGCCCGAGGCCGGTGTTAGCCTCGGGCACTGCGATGCCCTTCTCATCGGAATCGTCTCCCGGGAACCGGCGAGCCTACACACTGCTGTCACTGCTGCTCGCGGGCGTGGCGGGCCTGGTGAACACCACGGGCTTCGTGGCGCTGGGCCTGCACACGTCGCACATGTCCGGAACCATGGCCACGCTGGGAGAGTCCCTGGCCTCTGGCAACGTGGCCCTGGCCTGGCTGGCCGCGCAGCTCCTGCTGGCCTTCGTGGTGGGCGCCGTGTCCGCGTCGGTGCTGCTGGAGCTCTCCCAACGGCGCCCCCGGGGCCGCCACTCCTCCGCGCTGCTGCTGGAGGCGCTCACGCTGGGCGGCATCGGCGCCTGGCTGTCGTACCACCCCAGTACACACGAGCCGACGCTCATGTGGGGCCTGGCCTATGCCATGGGGCTCCAGAACGCGCTCGTCACCCGCGTCTCCGGCGCCGTGGTGCGCACCACGCACATCACCGGCATCCTCACCGACATCGGCATCCAGGTGGTGCGGCTGGGTTCCTGGCTGCGCGAGGGAACGCGGGGCCAGGGCCTGCCAGGCCTGCGTCGCCGTCTCTGGGCGCTGCCCACCGCTGTTGAATTCGAGCGGACCCGGCTGCACCTGGGGCTCGGCTCCGCCTTCCTGGGCGGCTGCACGCTGGGGCCGCTGCTCTTCGCCCGGCTCGGCGCGGCCACCCTGGCGATTCCCTGCGGCGCGCTGGTGCTGCTGGTGGCGCTCGACCTGAGCGCCGTCGCCGCCTCCGGTCCCCAGGCGATGCCGCGCGCCTGAGTCACTCCGTCCCGGGCTGGGCGGACGCGGGGCCGGGCGGGCCGGAGGACGCCTCCACGTCCTTGACGCTCGCCGAGGGCCTGCCGCGGCGGAGCACGTGCAGCACGCTGCTCTTCTCGTCCGTCCACGTGAAGTCGGGGTCCTCCCGCAGGCCCAGCCGGCGCACGCGCGCGGAGGCCCGGGTGAAGGTGGGTCCCCAGGAGAACTCGCGGTCCGGGCTCAGCACCATCCAGTTGCTGCGCAGCGCGTCCCCTTGCGTCTCGTTGACCACCAGCGCCGCGTGCAGCCCCAGGGCCCGCGCGTGCGCCAGCGTCAGCGGCACCAGGTCCAGGTGGACGTTGCTGATGTGCAGCGCCAGCACGCCATGGGGCGCCAGGTGCGCGCGGTAGAGCGCCACCGCCTCCTGGGTGAGCAGGTGCACCGGCACCGCGTCCGAGGAGAAGGTATCCAGCGCGAGCACGTCGAAGCCCTGCGCGCCGCCCGCCTCCAGCTCCCGCTCCAGGGAGATGCGCGCGTCCCCCTCCACCAGCTCCACCTTCGCCGGCGTGTCTCCCAGGAAGGAGAAGTAGCCGCCCTCGCCCTGCGCCAGCGCGATGACCGCGGGGTCGATTTCGTAGAAGCGCCCGGTGTCCTCCGCTTCGAGCAACGCGGCGCTGGTGCCCACGCCCAGCCCCAACACGCCCACGCGAAGCCCCGCGGGCAGCCCCACGGCTTCGCGCAGCCGGCGCTGCTCGGCGATGGCCAGTCCCAGGCCCGCCTCCGGCGTGTAATACGTCGTGGGCACGCCCCTGCGCTCGGGCGTCACGTACTGGAGCCCGTGGGTGATGGCGCCGTGCAGCAGCGTGAAGCGGTGGTCTTCCGGCGAGCCCACGCCCTGCTCCATCACCCGCACCACGCCGAAGAAGTTGCGTGAGGCGAAGCGCGCGCGGCCCTGCTCGCGGGCCATGGTGTACGTCAGGTGTCCGGCCACCAGGAGCAGCATGGCGCCGCGCAGGACACGCTGCATCTGCTGCGTCCGCGTCGCTTCGCCCGCCTGTTTCGCCATGCCCACCAGCGCGACGACGCAGCACGCGCCCAGCGACAGAGGGTACTCCCAGTAGGCGCTGAAGACGGCGGGGGCCAGCACGCTGATGAGCAGCCCGCCCAGCACGCCGCCCGCGGACACCCACAGGTAGAAGGCGCTGAGGTGGCGCGGCGGTGGACGCAGCCGGTACAGCTCGCCGTGGCACACCATGCTGCCAGCGAAGAGGGCCACGGAGTACGCGACGAGTTGGAGCGCGAGCGACGACTGCGGCCCCTGCGTCTGCGCGTGCGCCACGCCCGCGCCCGAGGCGATGAGCAGCACCGCGTAGACGGTCCGCGAGTAGAAGGACTCGCGGGAGAAGGCGAGGATGAAGGTCAGCAGGTAGACGGCCAGGGGCAGCACCCAGAGGAAGGGGCCGGCCGCCACGTCCTGGGAGAGCTGATTCGTCGTCGCCAGCAGCAGCACCGACGCGCAGGTGCTCAGCCCCAGCCACTTCATCGTGGCGCGCACCGTGGGGCGTGCCACCTCGGCGCCGGCCTCTCCCCCGGCGCCCTCCGTCAGCGGCGTGGCCGTCACGGGCGCGGCCGTGGCGATGGGTGCCGAGTCCGGCTGCTTCATCACGTCCAGCGCGCACACCGCGCAGGCCACGGCGAAGAAGACGAAGCCCACGCCCCAGCCCCACGCCTGGGCGCCGCGCCCCACCCACGGCTCCACCAGGAAGGGATAGCCGAGCAGCGCCAGCAGCGAGCCCGCGTTGGACAGCGCATACAGCGGATAGGGCGAGCGACCCGGCCGCGCGCGGGCGAACCACGACTGGAGCAGCGGACCGGTGGTGCTCAGCACGAAGAATGGCAGGCCGATGGTGACCGCCAGCATCGCCAGCAGCCGGGGCACGGCCAGCGCGGTGCCCTCCGGACGCCATTCAGGCCCGGGCGCCACCGGCGAGCCCGCAAGCAACGCGCGAGCGCCCAGCAGCAGCACCGCCACCGTCAGCAGTCCCAGGTGGACGCGGGCTTGCGTGCGAGGCGCCAGCCGCGAGGCGAGTCCGTGCGCGTACGCGTAGCCCCCCAGCAGCACCGCCTGGAAGAACAACATGCACGCCGTCCACACGCCGGGCGTTCCGCCGTACCACGGCAGCGAATAGCGCCCCACCAGGGGTTGCACGCCAAACAAGAGGAACGCACTGGCGAAGATGGCGATGGCGTAGCGGGACATGTTGGCGGTCCAGGCTTTCCCGCCCGGCACGTCCGGTCAACTGTCCGGCGCCCGAGGGACGAAGAAGGTTCAGCGCGAGGGAGCTCGGGGCGCGAAGAGCCGGGCGCCGGACGGAGCCAGCGCGGTTTCCATGGGCAGCCCGTAGAGCGTTTCCAGGGAGCCGCGCTCCAGCACCTCGTTCGCCGGCCCCTGCGCGAGCACCTGGCCATCCCGGAGGAGCAGCACATGGGTGGCGAAGGCGGCGGCGAGGTTCACGTCATGCAGCACCGCCACCGCGCCCAGCCCCGCGTCCACGCGCGCGCGCACGCGGTCGAGCGAGCCCACTTGATGGGCCACGTCCAGGAAGGCGGTGGGCTCATCCAGCAGCAACAACTCGGGCTGCTGCACCAGTCCTCGCGCCAGCATCAACATCCGGCGCTCGCCTCCAGAGAGGGCCTCCGCGGGCCGCTCGGACAGGTGCGCGATGCCGAGCTCCGTCATCACCTCCTGCGCCAGCGCCACGTCTCCCGCGGAAGGCAGGCCCCAGAGGCCCAGGTGCGGGCTGCGGCCCATCAACACCAGCTCCAGGCCGCTGAAGCCCTCCGTGGATTCGATGGTCTGCGGCACCCACGCCACCTTGCGGGCGAGCGCTCGCGGCTCCCAGGCGGCGCGCTCGCGCCCCAGCAGGCGGACTTCTCCGCGCGTCCAGAGCCCCAGGCCCAGCACCGCGCGCAGCAGCGTGCTCTTGCCCGTCCCATTGGGGCCGAGCACCGCCCACAGCTCACCGGGCCGGACCTCGCACGCCACCCCATGCAAGATGGGACGAGGACCGTAGCCCGCGACCAGCGCCCGGGTGACGAGCAGAGGCTCCACGGGACTAGTACAGCTCCTTCTGCTTCTGCAGCAGGTAGCGCTTCATCGCCCGGACCTTGCGCAGCGCTTCCGGGTTGTCGCTGCTGCCCGCGGCCTCCACCTCGCTCTTCACCTCGGCGTACCGCGTGCACCAGAGGCCGAGCACCACGCACGAGTGCTCCGCGTTGAGCTGGTTGAAGAGCGCGTTCGTCTCACGCCACTCCCTCTCCAGCACGGTGAGCTGACGGGAGCGCGCGGAGCGAATCTTGCGGACCGGCGCCGAGCGCTTCTCGGGAACCTCGGTGTTCTTCTGCTGCGCGTCCAGCGGCGCGAGGAAGGAGTCGTCGAGCGAGCCTCGGCCTTCCGTGGCACCGGCGGGCGGCGCGGCGTTGGGCGTGGGGGTTCCCGGCGTGGCACCGGTTGGCGGCGAGACGTCGGACGCGGGGGTTCCCGGAGCCTGCGCCGCGTTCCCCTCGGGAGGCGGGCCATTCTCGTTGGCGGCCTTGCCCGCCTGCGCTTCGTCAGGAGCGGAGGGACGCAGGGGCTGCGCGGGCGGCGGCCCTTCGGTTTTCTCCGGCATGAACTGGCTCAGCACCTGGGCGCGGAGCGCCGGGGGACCCAGGAAGAAGGCTCCGACCACGGCCAGGATGAAGAACAGCAACACCAGCACGAGCACCAGCGGACCCTTGCGGCGACGCTCGGGGCGCTCGGGGCGCTCGGGCATCGTCGTGCGGCGGGTGTCCTCCTTCGCGATTCGCTCGGCCGAGCGCGTCTCCGGGCGGACGGGCATCGTCGTGCGCCGTGTCTCCTCGTTGGGCGTGAGGGAGACGCGGACATCGTCGTCGCTCTCGTCCTCCTCTTCATCCGTCACGATGGGGGCGGGCGCGGTGGGACGCACGGCGGAGACGGAACCTGTCCTGCGCGCGGTGCTGGCCAGTGCCATCCCCGGCGAAGACGACCGGGCCCGCCGAGACCTGGGCCGGGAGACGCCGGACCGCTCCTCGTCCTCGGAGCCATCCACATCCTTGAAGAGGCCCGCATCCAGCACCACGCGCGGATGCGTGTCGTCAGGACGGGTGACGCGAGGGTCCGTGTCGGCGTTATGTGCGACGCGGGGCTGGGTGTCGTCGTGGCGCTCGGTTCGCGACGGGCGGTGGATGCGCGGATGCGTGTCGACGTCGGCGATGCTCGGCGCGGCTTCCTCGTGCCCCACATCCTCGGTGGAGAGCACGGGCAGCTCCGACGAGGCGCCTTCCTGTGACTGCGCGTCGGCCGAAGAAAAGCCGGCTTCGTCCTCGGACACGCCCGCCTCGGACTCGTGCGCGGACTCCGCTTCGTCCTCCGGAGAGAGGGCCTGCCCGCCATCAGCGGGTGTGGCGTCCACGACGGGCTCGTCCACCACGGGCGCGGAGCGGGAAGCCGTCGCTCCCGATGCAGGTGCGCTGGGGATGGCTCGCGAGGGCGTTGCCCCCTTCGGAGGTGGGGGTGCCGCCAGCGAAGACATGCCCCGCGAGGGCGTCATGCCAGCCTGGGCTGGCGACACCGCGGCCATCCCCGCCGAGGACACCCTGCGCGGTGGCGTCCCGTCCTCCGTGGACCTGTCCACGGAGGACACCGGGTCCGAAGTGGCCTCGTCCCGCGCATCCAACGCAGCGACTTCCACAGAGGAGATGGCGCGAGTCGAAACCCCCGCCTGCGCGCCCACAGCGCGCATGCCCGCCGACGACATGGAGCGTGAAGCCGCGGCCTCATCCAGCGAGCCCACCGCGGACATGCCCGCCGACGACATGGAGCGTGGAGCCGCGACCTCATCCGGCGAGCCCACCGCGGACGTCGCGCGAGACGGCGTCGAGCCCGGCGGAGGCGGCTGGACGGCCGCCATCACCATCGACGCCGTTCGAGGCATCGGGGCAGAAGGATGCGGCTCGCTGAATGCCGCCTCGTCCGGCGTCGCACTCCCAAACGCGCCCTCGCGTTCCGAGGCGGCGTCTTCGTCTCCGGCAGCCCCCTCCGAGACCTCAACGGCCGGCATCGACTCCAGCGCCGACGTGCGAGGCAACGGCGCGGGAGCAGTCACGTTGACCGCGGGCATCACCACCACGCCACTGCGTGGCAGCACAGCTCCGGGCGCACGCGGCTCTGCCCCTGGCGGCGGAGGTCGCGAGTTCACCGTGCCCTGCGACCCACGCGGCGGCACCGCGGGCGTGGGCGCGCCCACCGAGGCAATCACGCTCGGGCTCGCCTCGAACGCCCTGCCCCGAAGCGACTCGGCCTTCGCGGCCGTCGACTCCACCTGAACGGACGCCTCCTCGGGAGAAGGCGGCCCACCCAGGCTCGGCATCGCCAGCTCGGTCGGCCGCATGTGCGTCGGAAGCAGCGCACGCGCGGCGGCCACACCCGGCGGCACCGCCTCGGGCGGCATCGATGTCATCTGGACTTCGCGCGTCAGCGCGGGCGCGCGAGGAATCGGCGCAGACGAAGGACTCACCCCGCCACCGCGAACGAAGGCCTCGGGGCCCACCTCCACCGAGGGCGCCGTGTCCTGGCGCACGCCCCGCGCCCGAGCCTCTTCCTCCAGCGCCTCGATGGGGAACGCGGGCCGGGTGGACTCGTCCATCGGGATACCCGGGCGCGTCTCACCGTCCGTCACCGGACCACCTCCCTCGCGGCTGCGGGGCGTGGGGAAGAACGACAGCGGCTCCACCGGGCCGTCCAGGCGGATGGTCTTCGCCGGCAGCATCGCGTGCGCCGTCTTCGGCGCCAGCGGATCATCCGGCATCGAGGCCAGCGCACGGACCTCTGCCGTGGACAGGCGCGGCACCTCCTTGAGGCTCGCCAGGAGACGCCGCTCGGACTGGAAGTCCGCCGAGAACAGCTCGCGCATGAAGCGGCTGACGCTCTCCGGGCCCGCGCTCGCGTCAATCTCCATCAGGCAGGCCTGGAGCCGCCCGCGGAACTCCTCCGCCGTCTGGAAGCGCTGCGACGGGTCCACCGCCAGCGCCTTGGCCACCAGCGCCGTCACCGCGGGCGGCGTGAGCGGCTCCACCTGGTCCAGCGGCGCGATTCGCGGGTTCGCCACCAGGGACATGAGCTCGCCCGGGTGGACCCCGTCGAACGGGTTCTTCCCGCAGATGAGCTCGTAGAGGCAGAGCCCCACCGCATAAAGGTCGCTGCGGCGGTCCACCGGCTGGTGCCGCGCCTGCTCCGGCGACATGTAGAGGAACTTGCCCAGGATGATGCTGGGGTTCGTCTTCGCGGCCGACAGCCGGCTCTTGGCGAGCCCGAAGTCGATGACCTTCACCTCCCCTTCGTAGGAGATGAGGATGTTCTGCGGCGAGATGTCCCGGTGGACGAGCTTCAGGTCCTCCCCGTCGTCGTCCTTCTTGCGGTGCGCATAGGCCAGCGCGTCCAGCACCCGGCCCATGGTGTAGAGGATGAACGTGACCGGCAGCGGCATCTGCCGGTCCCGCACGCGCGCGGCCACCTTGCGCAGGTCCTTGCCGTCCACGTGCTCGAGCGCCATGTAGGCCTCGTCCTCGTGGAGGCCCATGTCCAGCACCTGGGCAATGGAGCCGTGGCTCAGGCGGACCAGGGTGCGGGCCTCGCCCACGAAGCGCTCGACGAAGTCCGAGTCCGCGGCCAGCTGCGGGAGGATTTTCTTGATGACGCAGAGCTTCTCGAACCCCTGCGCCCCCTCCAACCGCGCGAGGTAGATCTCTCCCATGCCCCCCGTCGCCAGTTGGGACAGGAGCGTGTACCGGCCAAAGGGCTGGGGCCGGAAGGGTCTCAACCGGGCGGGTTGGGTTGACGAGTTCATGCGGTGCGGGGGTTCACCACGACGGGGTCCGCATTGAACCCTTTCCCGGTACGTCCCAGCAACCCGTCAACCGGACGCGGCCCCCTCAGCGGAAGCCGGGATTGGTCAACTGGCCTACATCCTCTTCCAGCACCTCGAAGGCCGCTACCTTGTCCTTCGGGGGGCGGATGAGGCGCTCGCCCAGCGGCTGGACGTCGAAGCGTGCCCCCACGGTGGCCAGGACCTTGCCGGTAATGAGCACCTGGCCCGGGCTGGCGGTACCGGCGAGCCACCCCGCAATCCCGACGCCATCCCCCACCACGGTGTAGTCCGGGCGCACCTCGGTGCCGATCATCCCCACCAGGGCCCGGGTGCTGTGCAGGGCGATTCGCAGCTCGCAGCGCTCGTCCAGGGGCCTGCGAGACATGGACCGCTCCCACTCGGAGCGCAGCGCCAGGGCGGCCCGGACGGCCCGGATCGAGTCCTCGCCCTTCACGTAGGGGACGCCGAAGAGGGCGCGCAGGGATTCGCCCCGGAAGCCCTCCACGGTGGCCTCGAAGCTGAAGACGATGCCGCTCATCCGCGCGTGAAAGTCGTTGAGCATCTGCGTGGCGCGCGCGGCGCCGATGCGCATGCACAACACGGAGAAGCCCACGAGCTCCGCGTGCAGGATGGTGAGGTTGCGCTCCTCCAGGCCGGGCAGCTTGCCGCCCTGCTTCTGGGCCTCGGCGGCGCGGCGCTCGGCCACCTCCGGCGGGTGGAAGCGCTCCAGGTCGCGCCGCAGCCTGTCCGCCGCGGGACTGCCCTCGCGCGGGGAGAACTTCTGCACGCCGGTGGCCACCAGATGCGCCACCGCGGTGCAGGTATCCAGCATCGACTCCACGCTGGCGTCACCCTTGGCCGACAGGTTGACGTAGAGCACCCCCGCATAGGGCGGCTCGGTGCCGATGGGGATGCACAGCACCCGGTCCACGCCGTAGAGGATGACGCTCTCCCGGCCCGCGAAGCGGCGGTCATCGCGCACGTCGCCCACGGCGAGCGCGCGGCCCTGACGCAGGGCCTCCTCCACGATGGCATCCGAGACGGGCACCTCGCCCTTGGCCAGCCGGCCGCGGTGGCGCACGGCGGCGGGCACCAGGGCGCCCGTGGTGTGCTTGAGCAGCACCACCGCCGTGGTCGCGTCCGTGACCTCCAGCAGCCGGTCCATGGTGCTGTCCAGGAACGACGACAGCGTGCTGGCCGACGAGAGCGCCTCCGCGGTGCGGAACAACAGCACCAGCGTCTCCTGCCCCACGCGCGGGCTCGCGGCGGGCAGCGGCGCGGACGCGGAGAAGCTGTCGTCGAAGGAGACCGGGCCCACGTTGTCCAGGAGCCGCAGCACGTCCGCGTCGCGCACGTTCTTCGCCAGCAGGACGGAGGGGCCCACGTCCTGGCCGTGGCCGAAGCGCACGACGCCGCCCGCGCCCAGGTCCACCATCTCCGTGGCCGCGTTCTCCACGGTGTTGGGCTGGCGCACGGAGAGGACGTTCTCGCCCAGCGCCACCGAGTCTCCGGCGACGAGCTGCCGAGAGCCCTGCAAGGGCGCGCCGTTGATGCGGCTGCCGTTGCGACTGCCCAAATCTTCGATTCGCAGCACGTCACCGTCGACGTACAGCCGCGCATGCCGGCGTGAGACGAGATCGCCGCCCAGGACGATATCGTTCTCGTCCGCGCGGCCGAGGCTCGTCACGCCCTCAGGCAGATCGTACGACGTGTCGAAGTAGCCGGGCCCGTTGATGATGATCTGCCACATCGAATGCCCGACATTACACGACTCTCCCGCCTGTTGAGAGAAGGAGACTCGGACTCAGTGCGGGTATCCCGTAACCCGGCGCCACGACCCGTCTCTCCGCACCGCGTCATTTCACCTGTGGTGCGAATGTCCGAACGATTGCTCAGCGGGGCCGGTGGATGAACAGGGACGCGCCCTGTCTCACCACGGGGAAGGCCGCGAGCGGTCGAGTCGCCGGGCCATTCAGCACCTGCCCCTCCTGGGTGAAGCGGGAGCCATGACAGGGGCATTCCATGACGCCGTCGGCCGGCACCCAGTCCACGGCGCAATCACCGTGCGTGCAGATGCGCCAGAGCGCCGCGTAACAGCCAGGTGAGGTGTGGACGACCACCACGTCCAGCAGCGCCTGGGGAATGCGGACCTCCGCGGCGCCGCCGGGGACTTCCAGCGCGGGATGCTCCGCCAGGGAGACCTCCACCCAGTCCTCGCCGGGCGGGCCCGACGGCACCGGCGGCGCACAAGACGGGCCCGGCCCTCCCGCATCGGGAGGGTCGAGCACCACGGCTTCCCGCCACCCGTCACCACACCCCGCCCCGAACGCCGCCAGGGCACAGGTGCCCTTGAGCAGCGTGCCGAGCGCGGCGCGGCGGTCCACCTCCCCCTTCATGGACAGGGGACATGGCCGTGGCGGGAGCCGCTTCACGGGGTGCCGCTCCGAAGCGACACACCGTTCACCACCGCGACGGCATCCAGGTCGAAGCCTCCGGAGGTGCCTCCGTAGCGGTTGTTGCCTGCGTCGACGATGCGCACATACCGCGCGCGGCTCAGGCCCACCGTCGCCAGGTCGAACCCGTCTCCACCCGCAACCGCGGGGTCCGTGGCGCTGACGCCGTTGGCCGGATTGGCCTGGACGGTGGCGACGCCCGCGCATCCCGGGTAGCCGCCCTCGGCGTCCGTGGTGGCACAGGGGAATTCGTACCAGGTGACACCGTCGTCACTGACGGAGACGATGCCCCGCTCGGAGTGCGTGGCCGCTCCTCCCGCGACGAGGAAGGCGTTCTCGAACACGAGCAGGTCCACGCCCGGCCCATCCACCACGGCGATGTCGGTGAAACGCAGCTCGATTTTGCCGCCCCGGCCCAGCGAGAGCACGTCCAGCGAGCCGTTGTCCGGCCCCAGCCCCGACGGAGGCCCGAGCACGACGCCCGGGAAGCGGTCCTGCCCGAAGCCCGCGAAGTCGCCGGGCTCGAAGAGGACGACTTCGTCCGCGTATGGATTCTCGGGCGGAAGTCCGGCATCGGGCTCCAGCGGTGTGGAGCCATCCGGCTGTCCCGCGTCGTCCCGCACGGGGTCGGTTCCGGCGTCTTCGCTGACGCCGGAGGAATCGTCACCACATGCGGCGGTGCCCAGGAGCACGGCGAGCGCCGTGCCCCAGACGAAGTGGTGGAGGCGGTAATGGCTCATGGCACGGCCCGGATGCGGACCAGCCGCTCACCGTTCACGTCCTCGACACCCACCAGCAGGTCCGAGCCCAGGTGGGTCAGCTGCGTCACCTGGGTGCACTGGTCCACGAGCGTCAGCACCGGCGTGCGCTCGCCAATGACGACCTCACCCGGGGTCGCGTCCGCGGACAGGCTGTAGCGGGACACGTCGGTGGTGATGAACTGCCAGGTGTCATCGTAGGCACCCCGCTTGACGACGACGCCGTCACCGAAAGCGGAGGCCGCGTTGAAGTCGCTGCCCACGTCAATCTGGGGCTGCGCATCCAATGCGAACGGCGTGGTGGAGGAGAGCGCCGCGCTCACGACGGAGGGCGCCACCGCGTAGACCACGTTGGCGTAGTCCGGCGGAACGACGAACCCGAGCACGGAGACGCCGTTGGTCGCCACGGCGCTGAAGCCATTTCCGCCTGCGGTCTGCGGGAAGTCGGCCACCTTCACGGAGGCCATGGGCTCCGCGGAGGTCACCAGCGCATAGATTCCGAAGCCGTCGATGGCGGACAGCCCCATGCTGTTGATGAGGAAGGCGGACGTCGTGCCCGACGTGAACGCGGCGGCGCTCATGTTGCCCGGCGAGTTGACGTAGCTCGAGTTGTCAGGGGTGACAATGTCATAGAGCGAGACCGTGCCCGCGCCACCCGACTTCGTGTAGCCGGCCAGCAGCCGCTCGGCGCCATGCACGAGGAAGCGGTTGGGGAAGATGCCCGACGTGGCCCCACGGTCCTCGGGCGCCAGGACGTTGAACAGCGGCGACGCGGAAGGCGTCAGGTCCGGCCAGATTCCCAGCGAATGGACGTCCGCGCTCGTATCCCCCTGCACGGCATAGACCGCGTACGTGGGGCCCGGCGTGACGGCCACCGCCAGCACGTCGTCCGGCATGGGCGCGGAGCCCGCGGTCTCGAAGCCCGCCTGGAGCTGAAGCGTGCCGAGCACCGGGTCGTACGGCGCCGTCTCACACGTGTACTCCGTGCCCGCATCCGTCTCCGTGCCCGCGTCCGGCTCCGTGCCCGCGTCGGGCTCCGTGCCCGCGTCCGGCTCCGGATGGGTGCCAGCATCGGTCTCCGGGTCGGTGCCCGCGTCTTCCCCGGGGAGCTGCTGGATGGGCCGCGTCTCACACTTCTCCGAGGCGCACGTCCACTCCTGGCCCGCGGGAGCGGGGCCGTTCTCGTTGCGGCAGTCGTAGACATCCACGCATTCGGAGCCACAGCCCGTGGTGGCAACCGCCAGCACCAGACTGGCCGTGGCGAACATCAGGGACTTCGTGCGGGCTCCTGCGCGTTTCACATCGGCGTACTTCATCGGTGTCCTCGCTCCCTCTTCCGCCCCCACGGGCGAATGGGCTTCCAGGAGGACACGGCCGAAGGCAAAGCCCCGGCGGACCTTTCGCGCCGGACAGCACCGCCCCCGCCGCCTCCCCTCGGAGGCCTCGGTGATGTCCGTGCCAAGGGCACGGGTCTTCGGCAGGTTTTCGGACTCGCAGGCGCGGGTGCACGGAGCACCCACCTACTTGCCGTCGCTTCCCAGCCCGCTTCGGGCCAGTGCTTCACGTGACGGCGTTCGTTCCTGCTCACCGCTGCGGGGCAGTCCCGGATTCACACCGGGTTCCCTTGAGTCACCGTGGCTCCACGGCGACACCGAGGACGCGGGCGGGGATATGGCGGGTGCAAGCCATTGTCAATGACTGGTCCCCAGGCGCACCCGCCGCCGCAGCAGCGCGAGGAACAACGGGCCTCCCAGCAGCGCGGTGACGACGCCCACGGGGGGCTCGGCCCCGAACAAGGGGAAGGCCAGCCGCGCCAGCAAATCCGACAGGACGAGGAAGGCCGCGCCTCCCAGCGCCGACAGTGGCACCAGCAGCCGCTGGTCCGGCCCGAAGGCCAGCCGCAGCAGGTGCGGCACGATGAGGCCCACGAAGCCAATCAACCCCGTGAGCGCCACCGCGCCCGCGACGCTCGCGCTGGCGGCCAGCAGCAACCAGCGGCGCGTCGCCGCCACAGGAACCCCCAGGGACGCCGCGTCATCGTCACCCAGCGACAACAGGTTCAACCGTGCGGAGAGCACCCACATGACGCCAATCGCGCCGGCCTGAAGCAGCGCGGAGAGCAGCAGCGTGCCGCCACGCTCGTACCCCAGCGCTCCGGCGAGCCAGTAGAGGATTTCCCCCAGCCGGTCAGGGGCGGACAGTGTCTTCACCAGGGTGATGGCCGCGGAGGCGAACGCGTTGAACACCACGCCGGTGAGCAGCGCGGCATAGGGCGCGCGCGACGCGGAGCCCCGGCTGGCGGAGAGGACGAAGAGGATGGCGGCCCCCGCGCCCAGGAAGGAGAAGAGCGCGGGCGCGGACAGGCGCGCCATGGCGCCGCCCAGGCCCGGTGCCACGTCCCCCACGGTGGCGAGCCCCACCGCGAGCGCCAGCGTCGCCCCCATCGCCGCCCCGCCGGACACACCGAGCACGAACGGATCCGCCAGCGGATTGCGCAAGAGCCCCTGGAGCGTGGCGCCCGAGGCCGCCAGCCCCGCGCCCACGATGGCCCCCAGCAGCGCGCGCGGCAGCCGCAGCGACCAGAAGATGACGGCGTCCGTGGACGTGGGCTCCGTCAGCGCGGCGGTGAGGGAGATGGACTGCTCACCGAAGCGCACCGCCACGGCCAGGCAGCCCACCGCCAACACGAGAAAGCCCCCGAACAACATCACCGCGCGCGAGGCGCGAAAACCGCCCGCTCCGCCATGTGCACGCTGGGATGTCGCCGGCTCGCTCACGGCGCGGCCTTACCTGTTCCCTTCGGATGCAGCAAACGGAAGAGTTCCTCCAGTCCCCGCCCCAGCGAAGGTCCCGGCTGCAACAGCGACATGGAGGGCAGGTCCACCCAGCGCGCGCTGGACAGACCGGGCAGGGCCCGCAACTTGTCCTTGCCCACGTCCACGTCCGCGGCATCCACCACCACGGTGGCCCGGGCACGCACCACGCGCTCCACCGAGTACACCGGGTACGCGGAGCTCGCGTCCGCCGCCACGTTGATGCCGCCCGCGTCCCGGAGCAGCTCGTCCGCGAAGGAGCCGGGCCCCGCCACCACGAGCGGCTCGAAGCCATAGACGAACAGCACCCGCGGCGCGGGCAGCTTCTTCGCCGCCTCCCGGATGCGCGTGCGCGTGGCCTCGATGCTCACCACCACCGCCTCCGCCTCCTTCTCCCGTCCGAGCGCCTTCCCCACCGCGCGCATGGCCGCGAGCACGTCCGCCACGGAGTGCAGCGGCAGCAGCAGCACGGGCACGCCCAGCTCCGCCATCTTCTCCACCGGACGCTGGTTGCCCGGCCCGGGCTGTACCAGGAGCAGGTCTGGCTTGAGCGCAATCACCGCCTCCACGGAAGGGTCCGTGAAGCCGCCCACACGCGGCAGTTTCGCCACCTCCTTCGCCTCGTCGAAGCGGGACACCCCCACCAGCGTGCTCCCCGCGCCCAGGGACAGCACCATCTCCGACAGCGAGGGCGCCAGCGTCACCACGCGCCGCACCTTGGAAGGCGCTGGCGGTCCCAGCGTCCTCAGGCTCGAGCTCTCCGCCGCGCTCACCGTACCGGCGAGCAGGCACAGCACCGTGGCGAGCAGGACGGACATGCCCGAGCAGAGACGCGAAGTGGAAGTCGTGTTCATCGGCATGGCGTGCGCTTCCTCAGTGCAGGGCGGTGACGTCAATGGCATTGGACACAGGCCGGCGCGGGTCCGTGGGACACGCCTCCAGCGCGGGCCCCAGCGCCTGGGGTGAAGAGAAGCCGCGGCGCTCCACCAACCGCCCGTCCTCCACCGCCACCACGAAGACGCGGCCCGCGTTCGTGTCCGCCAGGTACACCGCGCCCTCCGCCACCGCGAAGCGGCTGGCCACGGAGAGGTTGCAGCCCGGCGTTCCGGGCTCACACCCCGCCTTGAGCGCGTACGCCGCCACGGGCGCGTCGTTCTTCACCAGCACCAGCCCGGAGGCGCGCACGGCGCTGGCGCTGTGCCCGTTGGCCTCGTCGTACTCGGCCTCGCCCAGGCAGGCCACCACGAGCTGGTCACCCACCGCCTCCACGTAGCCCGCGTTGAGGCAATCCGCCGCGCCCAGGTCGATGGCGCTCACGCTGCCGCTCGCGGGGTCGATTTTCGCGAGCATGCCCGGGCCATTGGGCTTGTAGCCGTTGTAGGGATTCAGGTTGGTGAGGCTCACGTACACACCCGACTCCGTCGCCGCGACGGAGTAAGGCAGCGGCAGCACCGTGCCACCGTCGAAGGGCTTCAGGTCCAGCCCGGTGAGCGAAATCGTGTCCACCTTGCGCGGCTGCTCGGGGTTGGAGATGTCCACGCGCGCGACGGCATTGCCGAACTGGAACATGGAGCCGCCCGTGCCGAACAAGGGGACGTACAGCGTGGTGCCCCACTTCGCCAGCGCCTGCGGGCTGGTGTTGGCCCCCAGGTTCACCTGCGTCACGGTGCGCAGGCCCAGCCCCGCCCCCTGGGAAGGGCCCTCCCGCTTGAGCACCTGCAAGGTGTTGTTCACCGAGTCCACGACGTAGACATAAGGCGGGTCCACCAGGATGTCGTTGGGCGAGCCCGCCACCCCGCCCAGCGAGTCCTCCTCCACCACCGTCCCCAGCGCGCCACCCGCCGCCTGGAGCAGCTTCGAAGCCGTGGCGTCCGCGGCCAGCACATGGCCGTCCCAGGACGCGAGCGTCTGCACGCCTGAGCCGAACTGACGCCGCGGTCCGAGCTGATCCGTCCCCGCCTGGATGCCCACGAGCTGCCCGTGGGTGTAGCAGGCCGCCACCACGTCGTAGCCGCAGCGCCCCTCGTGACACGTCTGCACGTCCGGACACACGTTGCCGCAGGCGCCGCAGTTGAGCACGTCCGCGCGAACGTCCACGCACGAGTCTCCGCACCGCAAGCTGCCTTCGGAGCAGCCTTCGCGGCACACGCCGGATTCACACACGAGCCCGGCGGCGCACGCGTTGCCACAGGCGCCGCAGTTCGCGACATCGCTCGCCGTGGCCACGCACGCGCCACCGCAGGACTCCGTCCCCGGGCGACAGCCACAGACGCCGGCCTGACACGTCTGCCCATCGCCGCACGCGTTGCCACAGGCGCCGCAGTTCGCGACGTCGCCGCTCAGGTCCACGCAGGCGTCACCGCAGACGGACAGACCGGAGGTGCACACCGCGCCCTCTTCGGGGCACCCGGTGAGGAGCAGCGCCGCCACGGCCGCCAGCAACAAGGTCGGAAGGAACGGCTCAGGGAACAGGGGACGCGGGCGAGTCATGGGGCTCCCGAGTGGATGAGGATGACGGTGACGCGCCGGGCTCGAGCGCCACCGCGAGCGTCACGTAGACGGCGCGTCCCGGCAGCGGGAAGCCCGTGAAGTCGAAGGTCCGGACGTCGAGGAGGTTCTTCAGCTCGACGGACAGGGTGAGGTTCGGGCCATGGAGGAAGGTGCTGGACGCGCCCGCGCTCACCAACGTGCGTGAGGGCAGGTCCAGCGAGCCGGTGCGGTTGATGAGCTGCGCGGACTGGTAGAGCACCTCCGCACGGGCGTTGAGCCAATCCGGCCCCGCGCGCACCCGCCCCACCCACTTGTGCCTGGGACGGTACGGCAGGTCCTTGCCGAAGAAGCGCGGGTCCCCATAGCGGTTCTCCGTGCGCAGGTACGTGTAGCCCGTGCTGGCCAGGAGCCAGGAGAAGGGCCGCGCCTCGCCCTCCAGCTCCAGGCCCCACACGCGCGCGGTGTCGAAGTTGTACGGGCGCGCCATCAGTGGCGGGTACAGCTCATAGGCGATGAGGTTCTCGTACAGCGCCGCGAAGCCGCCCAGCGTGAGGCCCCAGCGTGGCGCCGCGTCCTCGGAGTCTTCCGGACCGGAGCGCCACATCACCGCCGCGTCCGCGTACAAGGCGCGCTCAGGCTTCAGCCCGGGGTTGGGCAACAGCGTCCCCTGCCGGATGTACAGCTCCAGGAAGGACGGCGCGCGGTGGGACTGCCCGGCGTTGGCGCGCAGCCCGAAGCCGCTTCCCAGTTCGACGGATGCACCCAGCTTCGGCGACAGCAGCCAGTACGGCCCCACCCGCTCCAGTCGCATCGAAGGCACCACGTCCAGCGTGCCTCCGAAGAGCCGCACCTCATCCATGGCCATGACGCTGGCGCGCCACCACGAGGAAGCCTGTGCGCCCTCCTCCTGCGTCACCGTCTCACCCGAGGTCGCCACCGTGACCGTCAGCGACTGGCGCTCTCCCAGCGGCCTGCGGCCCTCCAGCTCCACGCCGCCCACCGAGTGCCGCTGCGCGCCGCCCGCGCCGGGAATGTGCCCCGTCACCTCCAGCCCATCACGCCGGAAGAAGCCTCGCGCGCTCCCCTGCCCCAACCCGCCGAGCACACCCGACCAGCGGAGGCCCAGCGCCAGCCGCCCCAGCTCCTGGTCTCCGGTGGACTGGGGATTCTGCACGGTGCCCGGAATGGCGCGGTTCTCCAGGGACAGCTCCGCGAGCGCATCCAGCCGCGAGCCCCCCACGAGCCGTCGCCGGTAGCGCAGGAGCGCGCCACCACCCTGCGCGTTGTTGCGGGCGCGCCGCTCGGAGACCTGGGGATTGCCGTCCACGGCCGGGAGTTCGTCCACGTCGTAGGCGAAGTCACCGTCCGAGCGGCCCGCATGCACCAGCAGCAGCGCCTGCCCGCCCAGCATCGGCCCCGTGGCGGCGACGTGGCCCAGCGCCGTGTTCCAGCTCCCGTAAGTCACCTCACCACTCGTGCGCAGGTTCGGCCCTGGTGCGCGGGTGATGATGTTGATGGCGCCGCCCAGGCCGCCGGAGCCATAGCGCGCGCCCGCGCCACCTCGCAGCACCTCGAAGCGCTCGACCAGCGCGGCGGGAATGAGTGACAGGTCCGACAGGCCGCCCGCGCCGTTGAGCGGAATGCCATCCAGGAACACGAGCACGCCGTTGGACGACGCGCCCCGCACCACCAGGCTCTTGCTCTGTCCGTAGCCGCCGGAGTCCTGCACCGCGAGCCCCACCGAGCCCACGAGCAGCTCCGCTGTGTCGCGCGCCTCGCCCGCTCGCTCTCGCGCATCAATGACGGTGATGGCGCCCGTCGGGTCCCTCCGCTCCGGAGACTCAGGCGGAGGGGGTGTCCTACCGCGAACCACCGTGGTGCGCGCGGGGGCGGGCTCGGCCTCGGAAGGCTGCGCCCTGACGGGACATGGAAGGCTGAGCACCAGGCACACGGCAGGCCCAGCGAGGAAGGTCCACCGCATGCTCCGCCTTCCGCTCCCTCCGACGAAGAGAGAAGGCCAACCGCCCGGGCCCGCGAAAGGCTCGGCCGCACCCCTGGGCAGGTCTCCTGGCTGACGGGCTCTGGCGACGGACGCACGCTGCGTCATGCCAGAAGAGGACTTCCGCCTTCCCCCAGAACGGCGCTCGGCCGCGGATGGAGTGGCGACAAACCGAAGCCCCCGGCCCTGACCTCAGGGCTGCCCGTTCACAGTGGCGGGACCGCGCCGGACTCTCACCGGCTTCCCTCTTGAAAGCCCGACATGGGCACCCAAGGGCGCGCCCTTTGTAGGAGGTCACCTCCGGCGGGTCAAGCTCACCGGGGGCGTCAGCGAGGACACGCGCACGGACTGCTCGAAGGCATACGTCTGGAGGAACAGGAGCTCCACGTTCCCCAGCGTGAGCCGGCAGCGGCACAGCAGCGGCGCGGGCCGGCCCGGCAGGATGAGCACCCCATCCTGGTACGTCCCCCGCTCGCTCTCCAGGTCCGTCACGCACCACAGCCCGGTGTGCGGCTCACGACGAAGGCGCGCATGCAGACGGGACACCGTGGGCTCGGCGAGGACGATGTCGCACTCGGCGCCGCTGCCCACCGTCACCTCGGCGTCCGCCGTGCGGAACCGTGGGCGCACCTCCAGCACCACGGGCGCCATGGCGCAGGGCGTCGATGCCCTCTCCAATGACCGGGACGCTCCACCGCGAGGCCGCGTGGCAGCAGGCTCCCACAGCAACACGGGCCAGCTCCCATCATGGGCTCGCGCATCGCGAGGAGCTGGCTGGAACACGCGCACCTTCCTGTTCACCGGATGGACGCGTGCAACATGGACACGAGACTCCGGCGGCGCCAGTTCCTGGAGCCTCGGGACGTGCGATTCACCGCCGGGTCCCACCGCGTGGGATGTCCACCCACGCCTGCCACCAGGCGACTACGGGACGTCCGGCGTCCCCGCGTCCTCGCAAGCCACGCCCGAGCCGGCATCCGGCTCGACCTCCGCGCAATCCGGAAGCGCCAGCTCCAGGCCCTCCTCACCGAGGAGCAGGGCCTCGTCGTCATCGGTGGAGAAGGTGCCCGTCCCACCGTCCGCGACACGCAGCCGCGCGATGGGGTCCTCCACGGCGCAACCTCCGCTCCAGGCCAGCAGTGCCAGGACGAGCAGGTGCCGGAACGTCCCGCGAGGCGCGTGCGATGCGAAGTCAGTGCGGTTCATCGGGCGGCCACCTTTCACGGGAAGACCATCATCGCGACGCTCAGTCGCGGCCGGACGGCCCAGCCCTCATGGAGCGGTTCGAACCCCTGCGCGCTCTGGAAGCCGATGAGGGGGCGGCCGAAGACGACGTCCATCGCCAGCGAGCCCTCCACGGCGAAGTACTTCGAGAAGCGCCAGCGCAGGGAGGTATCCGGCCCGGTGAGGAGCGCGGGGACGAAGCGGGGGCCCGCGGTGTCCAGTCCGCCCACGCGCGCAAAAACGGTCCGGCCGAAGAGGAGGAAGCCCGCGCCCGCGCCCACGCTCCAACGCCACGCACCCGAGCGGAGCACGGGCGTGTCCAGCCAGAAGCCGAAGACGTACTGCTCCAGCTTCACCTCGGTGCGGGTCTCCACCATGCTCGAAGGGAGGCCCGCCAGGAACTGGAAGCGGAAGCGCAGCCGGGGGAACTCCCAGCCGGCCCCGAGCAACCATCCCTGGTAACCCGTTGAGGCGTAGCCATCGAGCGAGGCGAGGCCGCCCGCCAGGAGCTGCCACTGCACGGACGAGGACTCCGGGACCACCGGAGCAGCTTCCGCCCGGGGCACATCCGCCGTGTCCGCCGCCAGCGAGGCGGAACCCGCGAGCAGCCCTCCCAACACGCCGAGTCGCAGCAAGCCGGTGCCCGATGCCATGCGAGCAACGCTACTGTCTCGGCAACGGGGGACGGAAGTCCCCCGCCCGGCCATTCAACGGTTCGTTGCACGCTGGAAGTGTCGAGCGGCCAGCGCCCCGCGCCCACCGGTCCGTGTCACGGCAGCCGGTGGAACAGCGGCAGGTTCGCGGGGGCGGGATACACCGCGACGCCATGTGTGGCCCCGAGGTCGGGACTGGAGATGACGACGTCGGGCGTGGGCGCGCCAGAGACGCTGAGCTGGCTCGGGCTCAGCCGGGAAATGCTCCCGGAGTTGTAGGCCATCCAGAGCCCTCCGCCTTCGTCGAAGGCGAGCTCCTTGGGACCGCCCGCGTCAATCTGGATACCCGGGACGACGCTCACCGCGCCGGAGCCGCCCTGGTCTTCGGGCGTGAGCCGCACGACGACGCCGCTCGCGCCATAGGAAACCCACAGGCTTCGCTCCCCGTCGAAGGCGAGCCCCGCGGGGCCCGCGAAGCTCCTACCCGGAGCGGCTTCCAGCACCTCGATGCTCGTGACAGGCGTCACCGCGCCGGACGCCTGGAGGCTCGATGCGGCCACCTTGTGGACGCGGGAGGCCCCGGCCGTCACGTCTCCCACCCAGAGGTTGCCCATGGCGTCGAACGCGAGCGTGGAGGGGTCTCCCAGCCCGCTCAACACGACCTGCGGCGCCGGAGCAGTGCCGGAGACAAGCTGGGCCGCGCCAAACCGGATGACGGTGTTGCTGAACCCGATGGAGGTCCACAGGTCGCCAGCGGCATCGAATGCGATGGCGATGGGGCCCGGGCTCCCGGCGCTCAACACGCCGCCGCTCATGATGACGTCGGGGCTCTTCACTCCAGAGGCGCCCAGGTCACCTTCGGGGTAGCGCCGCAGCTCCCCCGACCCCAGCGCCACCCAGAGGTTGCCACGCCTGTCGAACGCGAGCCCTGAAGCCCGGGGAATGCCCGGGCTCGAACCGAGCCGAACCGTGGCCGGCGGCGCGCCCGTGACCTCCAGTTCCTCGGTGGCGAAGGCCTCCACTTCGGCCGCCCCGTTGCTGGTGGACAGCCACAGCCGCTGGCTGCTGGGGATGAGCGCGTATTGGATGGCCGCCGCTGCTGCTTCGCCATCCAGGACGCAGACCTGACGGGCCGGCGCATCATAGGCGGCGCGAACCCGTCCGCCGCTCCCCGCCACCGGCTCGGGGGAGAGCGTCCACATGCCCGCCGCGAGCCCCGCCAGCCGGCCGCCCGCGCGCACCTCCCGGGACTCACTGCCCCGGCGGATGATGACGTGAGGGTTGGCGGAGGCAGGAAGTCCCTCGATGGCCAACTCCAACGTCCCCGTGCCTGTCTCGGGACACCCGCCCGGGTCCGGGTCCGAGGCATCGCCACACCCCACGGAAGTCACGACGGCCAGGACGAAGAGAATGGTTCCGCGTCTCACAAAGTCCCCCTTTCGAGCGCACGCTGCGCTCACTCGATGAGCACGGAGATACAACCGAGCGCACGTGGGAGGTGTCAACCGAGGCAGGCCCGAAAGGCGCATGCTTCGGCCAAACGAAGCCAGCGCCACCTGCACGCCAGTACGCGCGTGAATATCGATTCCAGTGGGATGCGGATGCAGATTGGAAAGAGCTGCTCGCCCGATTGCGAAGTCGCCGCCCGGGAGGCGGGCGCTGAGGCGCTGCGAGGCGCGGACGCGCCCACCTTCGCCTTGGTCCTCTGCACGGACCAATATGACGCGGATGACCTGGCGTCGGCGCTCCGGCGGGAGCTCCGGGACCTCCCCTGGGCCGGATGCTGCGCGGCGGGTGTTTTCGCTGGAGCCGAGCTGCTGCACCAGGGGCTGGTGGTCGCGCTGTTCGGCGGGATGGACTTGCAAGTCGGAACGGGGATGGGTGGGCCCGTGAGCAAGGACCCCCGAGCGGCCGGACGTGACGCGGTGGCGCGGGCCATCGAGAAGCTGCCTCCCATGCGGCCGGGGCGCCGCCGTGCGCTGCTCGTCTTCCCGGACGCGCTGAGCGGGAATCCAACGGAAGTCGTGCGCGGGGCGCAGCAGGAGGCGGGGGCGGGTGTCGTC